>CANOLZ010000021.1 GCA_947567075.1 uncultured bacterium | reverse complement strand
GGTAACCGTTCCTCCCCCCGCTGCAACAATTGCTGTTCCTCCTTCAATACGGAAAGTAATTCCCTTTTGCTGCCCATCTTCATTTCCTTGAAACTCCGATTCAATTGAAGCTGTGCCATCCACTGGTAAAATCAACGTAACGGGCAGCTGTTCTTGTTCCTCCTTCTCTACCTCGTTGGATTGTTCGTCCTTTGTCTCTTCCGCTTTTTTTGCCTCATCTATCTGTTGCTGTAATGCTTCCTTCTCTTTTTGAAGAGCATTGTTTTCTTCTGTCAACTGCGCCAAATGATCCGCCAGCTCCTTTTCCCCCTGACTGTCTCGTCCCATGCTGCTTATACCGTAGCTTACATATGCAATAGCAATAAATTCCAAAATAAGTATGATTGTGCAAATTGTAATCGCTACATTTCCTGAAATCTGCATCTGCTTTACTTCCCTTGCAGACTCTGGCACAATGACAATCGTAAACTTGCCACGTTTTTTACGCTTTTTTGAGCTCATCCCGCCTCACCTCCAGCACAAACTTCATTTTATTATAACATACCCATTTCAAAATGTCACGTTCCGGAATATATTAACACTCACTTTAGCAATAGAAAGATAGATACAGCTACAATTTGTATTGAATTTCCAACTTTTTTCTTTACAATATACGTACTTTATGCTATGATGTTTTTGTTACGCTATGCAGCATCAACTACAGACTTTTTTAATTTTGGAGGTATTATAATGAACAAAGGTACAGTAAAGTGGTTTAACAACCAAAAGGGTTATGGTTTCATTTCTGACGAAGAGGGAAATGATGTATTTGTGCACTACTCAGGACTAAATATGGAAGGATTTAAATCATTAGAGGAAGGCGCTCAAGTAGAGTTTGAAGTAGTGAACGGAGAAAAAGGACCACAGGCGACAAACGTTACAAAATTATAATCTATGAGTTGTTCGATGTGCCTTTTCTATAATATATACTTAGGTTTTATTAAGAAAGAAGCAGTATTGTTTTAACTACAGATTATTGCAAAGACAGCATAACCCATATGCTGTCTTTTGTTATGTACAAAATCATTATGACTATTTTGTTGACAAGCCATCCTCCTATGTATATAATATAAATGAACATGTTCATTTATCCAAGGAGGTTTTATGTGAGGCAAAAAGATGAGACGATAAGGGATATCCTCCTTAACAATGCCCGTATAATTGCAGACACTTGTGGGATTCAAGGATTAAGTATGCGCTTTATTGCTGAGAAATCAAGCGTTGCTGTTGGAACTGTTTACAACTACTTTTCCAATAAAGAAGAACTTCTTCTTGCTTTGACAGAAGAATATTGGAAAGAAATATTACTGAACATGGAATCCGCCATAACCCTTGATTCTTTTTATGAACAGTTGAAAGAAATGTACGATTATTTAAAAATATCCATGGAACATTCTACTAGAATACTCATGCAAAGTCTTAAAAATTCACATATAGATGGGAAAAGTAAGATGGCATCTATGGAAGACTTATTAGAAAAAATAATACGAAAGCAACTGGAGCAGGACAAAAAAATACGCAAAGACATTTGGAACATTTCTTTCACAAAAACACAATATGCACATTTTATTATGATGAATTTTGTATGGCACCTTAGAGCAAAAGCCCCGGATATTTCTTTTTTTGTTGAAATTGTAAAACGCACTCTTTATTAAAGGAACATAACAAACCTGCTTCATTGCCCAAAGATGGAAGGGGAGAAAAATGATTCGACGTTACTTAAATACAGCTTTACTTTACGCTGTTATTGCCATGATTTTTGGCGTATTTTATCGAGAATTTACAAAATTTCAGGGATTTACTGAAAAGACCAATTTGTCCCTTATGCATACCCATTACTTTCTTTTAGGAATGTTTTTCTTTCTTATACTTATGCTCATTGAAAAAAGTATTCCTTTTTCTAGACAAAAAAATACAAGGAAAGTAGTCATGACCTACCAAATCGGGCTAAATATTACTGCAATCGGCCTTTTTTTAAGAGGAATGACCCAAGTTTTGGAGACAGAACTTAGTAAAGCTATGAATGCTTCTATCTCTGGTATTGCAGGAATAGGACATATTCTTATGGGCATCAGCCTAATTATCCTTTTACTAACGATTCGAAAAGAAACAGAACTTAACGAAGCGTCCTACAAACAATAAAATCTACCCTCTGGAAGACTCTATGAATTATGAAGCGAAAAGCTCCATAAATATCACATGTCTATGGAACTTTTCATAGGTTCTTCCTCTCTCTTTATTTCAATAGTATCTTTCTAAAATTTTTCTTCCCTCTTTTTAAAATAAATGAATCTGAAAGCATCTGCTCCATGGACAGAAAATAATTTATATCCTGTATTTTTTCATCTCCTATACTGACTCCCCCTTGCAAAACAGCCCTTCTTGCCTCTGATTTTGATGGAACAAGACCAGATTTTACCAAAAGGGTTAGTATATCTATCCTTCCTTCGATAAAATCTTCTTTTACCAGTCCTAACGTAGGCATATGCACAGCAGATTTTCCAGAAAATAAAGCCAGAGAACTTTCCTTTGCTTTATCTGCCTCTTCTTTATCATGGACAAGTTTTGTCAATTCATAGGCTAGTATTTCCTTTGCTTTATTGAGCTGACTTCCCTCCCACTTATCCATTTCATCAATCTCCTCTAGAGGCAGGAATGTGAGCATACGAATACATTTTAACACGTCTTCATCTGCCACATTACGCCAGTACTGGTAGAACTCAAAAGGGGATGTTTTCTCTGGATCAAGCCAAACTGTGCCTGACTGGGTCTTGCCCATTTTCTTTCCTTCTGCATTTAACAAAAGTGTAATAGTCATGGCATAGGCATTTTTTCCTAATTTGCGTCGAATTAATTCTGTACCTCCTAACATGTTACTCCACTGGTCATCTCCTCCAAACTGCATATTACACCCATATTTTTCATAGAGAGATAGAAAATCGTAGCTTTGCATAATCATATAATTAAATTCTAAAAAGCTTAATCCTTTTTCCATTCTTTGTTTATAACATTCTGCTGTCAACATTCGGTTCACCGAGAAATGCACACCCACCTCCCGCAATAGTTCCACATAATTTAAATGTAAGAGCCAGTCCCCATTATTAACGAGTAAAGCCTTTCCTTCTGAAAAATCAATGAACTTACTCATCTGTTTTTTAAAACATTCACAATTATGTTCTATCGTTTCTTTGGTCATCATTGTACGTAAATCGCTTCTCCCAGAAGGATCTCCAATCATGGCTGTCCCCCCGCCCAAAAGAGCAATGGGTTTATTTCCAGCCATCTGCAATCTTTTCATGAGGCATAATGCCATAAAATGTCCTACATGGAGGCTGTCTGCTGTAGGATCAAATCCAATATAAAAAGTTGCCTTTCCTTGATTTATTAATTCTTTAATCTCCTCCTCATCGGTCAATTGAGCCAATAGCCCTCTTGCCTTTAATTCTTCAAATACTGTCATTTTCCTCTTTCCTTTCTTTAATACAAAAATTCTAATTATTTTTTCTCCATTTCTCTTCCTTAATTCCCCTATCTGTCAAACGTTCATGGGCAGCGCTTTTTATAAGAGCATAGAGCACCGAAGCTAAGGGAATAAAAATAAGCATTCCAGCTACTCCCATGACATTTCCTCCAATGGTTACTGCCATCAATACCCATATGGAAGGAAGGCCAACAGAACCTCCTACTACTTTTGGATAAATAATATTTCCTTCAATTTGCTGGAGGGCAAGAAATAAAAGAACAAACATGAAAGCTTGCATTGGCTCGATCATAAAAATCAAAAAAGCGCCTAAAAAGCAGCCAATAAATGCGCCGAAAATGGGAATCAAAGCTGTCACAGAAATAACAACGCCTATGAGCAAGGCATAAGGCATCCGAAACAGAGTCATTGCCACAAAAAACATAGCTCCTAATATGACAGCTTCTAGACATTGCCCTGTTAAAAAATTGGAGAAAATTTTATGGGTTAGGATGCTAATCTCAATAAACCGATCTGCTGCCTTTACTGGCAAGAATGCATATAATAATTTTTTACACTGTATTCCCAACTTTTCCTTTGCAAATAATAAATAAATAGCAAAAATACTACAGACGAGAAAATTAAATATTCCTTGTACAACAGCAGATAGAACGTTCACAGTTGATGTAAACACTTGGGGAAAGGCATTCCTTACATATTTTGTCACACTCTCTTGAAGATCCTGAATATTCATTTCTTCCAAATAGTTTTGTATGACAGACAAAAGATGACTATTCTCATCCAAAAGTTTTTGTAAGTTTTTGGCATATTGAGGTATACTGTTCACAATTTTTTCCACTGTTTTCCCAATCTCTGGTATGAGAAGGCCCATGACAAACCAAAGGACACATAACACAAGACAGATGGTGAACAACAGGCTTATAGGCCTTTTCCATTTTTGAAGAAAGACAAATCTGGAAGATCGGAAAAAACAGTTCTCAATAAAATTCATTGGAATGCTTAAAATAAATGCCAGACATGCTCCCATTAAAAATGGCATCATAAGTTTCAGAAAGGAAAAAACAAGAGCCTTTAAATGGGGCCATTTATAAACTGCAAAAAATAAAAGCACTGCATAGGTAATAATAAACAGGATACTCTTTACTTTTGATTTTTCCATTTTATCATTCTACACCTTTCTCATTTTTATAGCGCTGATTATACCATTTTTTTCATCATATATCAAACAATCCTATTTGTTTATATTGGTAATTTTTCTTATAAGCATGAATAATGTCCTTCATTTGATATAAAATATGATATTTTTCACATTCTTTTACAAATAAGGAAAAAAGGCTTTTTGCATTTTTACTTGTACATATATAACGTTCTCCATATGTTTTTTCATATTTTTGTACGAAATTTTCTTCTGGAAATCGTTTTTTTAGCTGCATATAATACCATTCCCTTTGATTTTGTCTTAAAGTCATTCCAAAGGATGGATAAATAAAGGCTGCTCCACTTTCATGAGCTAGCCCTACCATTTTCAAAATGTTTTCTATTGTATCTTCTAAAAAGGGGAGAACAGGCATTAGTAAAATCCCTGCAAAGATGCCATTATCTCGTAAGGATGCCATTGCTTCAAATCTTTTTGAGGAAGGAGGAACTCCAGGTTCTATTTTTTTTGCCAAGTGATCATCAAAAGTTGTAATAGTCATTTTACAAAGAACAGGAGAATGTTCCATAATACTTTGTAAAATATCTATATCCCTAACAATCAAAGGACTTTTTGTTGCTATAGCTGTTCCAAAACAAAAGGCATCCATAAGTTCTAATGCATGTCTTGTCAACTGCTCTTCTTTTTCAAAAGGATTGTAAGGATCACTCATGGATCCTGTGCCTATAACCCCTTTTTTTGTTTTTCTCCTAAGCTCATCTCTGACAATTCTTAGTCCATCCTCCTTTGCCCTCACTGTGTCAAATTGTTGAATTCCATAACATTGGGAACGGCTGTCACAGTAAATGCAACCATGACAACAGCCTTTATAAAGATTCATATGATAATCCATACCAAACCATTCCCTGCTCTTTGTTTTCGTTATGATTGTTTTTGCTTGTATTCGTTCTACCATTACAGGCACCTTTCTTCCACCAAAAGATCTTCCATCTTTTTTTCTTTAATGCTTTTTTATCCCAAATATAGTATACTATATTTAATCCTTCTAAAAAAAGACCTCTCTCATATGCCCCACTAAAAAATCTGGACTTTCTCTGCATTATATATTTTACCAGAATATGCATTGACTGGCCAATCATATTTCAGATAGAAAGGAAAAAGACTATGCACATTGTAAAGACAAAAGACTATGCACAAATGAGTAAAAAAGCAGCCCATCTCATCTTTGCCCAAGTTTTAATGAAACCAAACTGTGTACTTGGGCTGGCCACTGGTTCCACCCCTGTTGGAACTTATAAGGAGCTCATCCAATGGTACGAAAAGGGAGACTTGGATTTTTCATCTGTCACCACAGTCAATTTAGATGAATATAAAGGGATCTCCAGGGAAAATGATCAAAGTTATTTTTATTTTATGAAGGAACATCTCTTTTCCCATATTAATATTTCTCCTGCCAATACACATATTCCCAATGGTATGGAGACAGACAGTAATAAAGCATGTAATGATTACAATTCTCTCCTCCATTCTGTTGGAACTATAGATTTGCAGCTCCTAGGACTTGGGCATAATGGTCATATTGGTTTTAACGAGCCAAATGATTCCTTTTCAACAAAAACTCACTGTGTCACCTTATCCAACCGGACCATTGAGGCAAATAAACGATTTTTTCCATCCATAGATGAGGTTCCAAAACAAGCTTATACTATGGGTATTCAAACAATTATGGAGGCAAAAAAGGTGTTAGTTATTGTAAATGGTGAAGAAAAAGCATCCATTGTGCAGCAAGCTTTTTTGGGCCCCATTACCCCTCTTGTCCCTGCTTCTATTTTACAGCTTCATCCTGACTGCACTCTTATTGCTGATGAGGCGGCTCTCTCCAAAACAAACATTTAAAGGAGGATAAGGATGATCATAAAAAATTCCAAAGTCTTTGACAAAAGAGGTTCCTTTGTCTCCAAAGACATTTATATTGAAAAAGATAGGATATCTTCCATCCCAATTAACCAAGACATACTCGATGCTTCTGGCTGCCTGGCTGTCCCTGGATTTATAGATGTTCATTTTCATGGATGTATGGGATATGATTTTTGTGATGGTACTAGAGAGGCTATTCAAACTTTGGCAGACTATGAGCTGAAAAATGGCATTATGGCCATTTGCCCAGCTACCATGACATTGCCAGAAGATACCTTGCTTTCTGTTTGCCGTAATGCTGCCTCCTATCAAAGTGAACAGGGAGCAGACTTTGTAGGCATCAATATGGAAGGTCCCTTTATTGCCCAATCAAAAATGGGAGCGCAAAATCCTGCTTTTATACAAGAAACCAACTATGATGTTTATAAAAGACTACAAGAGGCAAGCGGCAATCTTATACGTTTAGTGGACATAGCGCCAGAAAAACCTGGTTCTATGGAGTTTATTCAAAAGGCAAAAGACGAGGTGGTCATTTCCCTTGCCCATACAAGCGCTGATTATGAAACAGCTCAGGAAGCCTTTCAAAAAGGCGCTTGCCATGTTACACATTTGTATAATGCCATGATGCCCTACACCCATAGAGCTCCTGGAGTTATAGGCGCTGCCTGCGACACTCCCCACTGCTATGTGGAACTTATATGTGATGGTATTCACATTCATCCATCTGCTGTACGTACAACATTTAAAATGTTTGGAGATGACCGTATTGTTTTTATAAGTGACAGCATGATGGCGACTGGTATGAATGATGGAGAGTATTCTTTGGGAGGTCAAAAGGTTAATGTGGTAGGAAATCTTGCCACTTTAGAAAATGGCACTATTGCCGGCTCCGCCACAAATTTAATGGGATGCTTTAAAATGGCTGTACAAAAAATAGGAATTCCTCTAGAAAGCGCAGTAAAGTGCGCCACAATGAATCCAGCCAAATCTATTGGCATTTTTGATGAATATGGAAGTATTGATGAAGGAAAATATGCAAACATTCTTTTACTTGATGAACATACTTTAGAAATCAAAACCTTAATTTTTAAAGGAACCATTTTATAAAAAATTTCTAATAGAAAGTCCTTCCTATATCAGAATAAAAACAGGGTAATGAAAAGAATGAAATTTCACTCTTTTGCATCACCCTGTTTTTTAGAATTGATGGACATCCTTTTCTTATTATTCTTTTACAGTTTCTTCCTCGTCTTCTTCATCTTCAAAAAAATCATCATCGAACTCGTCTTCAAAGTCATCTTCAAAATCATCTAAATAATCTGGCGTGAAATAACGGTATAAGCCATAAATAACAGCTCCTACTGCAGCTGCTATTCCAACTATGGCTAAAATACACAACCAGCAATTTTTCTTTTCTTCTTTCTCTTTTTTTCCTAGAAACTCATTTAATTTTGAGATATTGGAATTTAATAAATCATTGGATTTAGCCGCATGAAGCATTTCTTCTACTTTATTATACATAATCTCATTCCATCCTTTCTTTCCTTCTTAAACAGGTCCAATTAAACTTATTATATCACCATTTTATTTATTTTACTACATCTTTTCTTTCTTTGATAAAATTATTATGTTTTCTTTAGTTTTGCAAAAGTGGCAAACATTTTTTTTATTCCCCCCTGATCAAATTGGACAGTTACTTCATAGTCTCTTCCCCCTTTTACAATTTGCATAACTGTTCCTTGTCCAAATTTCATATGTGACACTCTGTCTCCCTCCCCATAATCTAATGTTTCTGCCATGGGCACCCCTGGTTTTTTCCCCTGGATTACTGCAGCAGCCTTTTTCCCCATTCCTATAGAAGTTTTTGAAAAAATAGAAGCTGGATTTTCTGCAGATGCAGGTTTCCCTGACAAGACAGGCCTTGATGTAATTACTTGCTTTTGTCTTGCATTGGAGGGAGCAGAATGTCTTCCTGAATCAGAAAAAACGACCAGGTTCTCCATATCTTGTCTGGACATTTTTCTAGAAGGGGGTAGATTGTCCAAAAGTTCTCCTGGAATTTCTCTTATAAATCTTGATACAGGATTATATTGGGTCTCTCCTCTTATCATTCGCTGCTTTGCACAAGTGAGGGTTAAAACATTCTTTGCCCTTGTAATACCTACATAACAAAGGCGTCTCTCCTCTTCCATATCCGTTGGATCGTCGGAAACAATGGTCATGTAGCCAGGAAAAATACCATCCTCCATTCCTGTGAGATAAACATTGGAAAACTCCAGCCCTTTTGCACTATGTAAGGTCATAAGAAGTACTCTGTCGTCCTTCTCTTCTACGTTATCAATATCTGCCACTAAGGAAATCTCTTCCAAAAATTCTCCTAAGGTGGGAGGTTCTTCTGCATTACTCTCAAAAGCTATAATTTTACTCATGAATTCTTCGATGTTGCTGATTCTATCTTCTGCCTCTTCATCATTAGACAGCTCCAATTCCTTTACATATTTTGTTGTCTCAATAATATCATTCATAAGTTCTTCCAAAGATAAGTAGTCCAGTTTACTTCGAAAGGCTTGTATCATTGTTACAAAGGGCTTTATTTTCCCTGCACTTTTCCCAATGGAATGGATTTCATCTGCCTCACATAATCCTTCATAAAAGCTAATACCCTTGCTGGAAGCGTATTCTTGTATCCGCTGAATGGTTGTCGTCCCAATTCCCCGCTTTGGAACATTAATGATCCTTCTTACTGCCAAATCATCCTGCCCATTATGAATCGTTTTTAAATAAGCAAGAAGATCTTTGATCTCCTTTCTCGCATAAAAGTTTACCCCTCCTACTACCCGATAAGGAATACCTGATAGTACAAATTGTTCTTCCAACAAACGAGATTGTGCGTTTGTCCTGTATAAAATAGCACAGTCTTTATAGTTTATTCCTCCATCCTTTGTTTTATGCCTAATATCTTCTACAATATATGCTGCTTCTTCCCCTCCATGGTCAAACTGACAAAAGTGAATAGGAACCCCTCTTCCCTGATTCGTCCACAGAGCCTTTTCCTTCCTTCCTCTGTTATTTTTAATAACTTCATTTGCCGCATCTAAAATGTTTTGTGTAGATCGGTAGTTTTGTTCCAATTTGATCACTTTTGCATTGGGATAATTGCTTTCAAACTCTAAAATGTTTCGAATATTAGCTCCTCGGAACTTATAAATAGATTGATCATCATCGCCAACAACACAAAGATTTTTATCTCTCTTTGCCAGAAGGCGAATAAACTCAAACTGAGCGGTATTTGTATCCTGGTATTCATCTACCATTATGTAAGAGAAACGGTTTTGATAAGACTCTAACACATCAGGACATTCTAAAAATAATTCCACAGTTTTTATAATTAAATCATCAAAGTCCAATGCATTATTCCCTTTTAATACATTTTGATATTCTGTATACACCTTTGCCACTTTTTGGAGTCCAAAATCTCCTTCTGCGTTTAGTGTAAATTCTTTAGGAGAGATCATCTCATCTTTTGCACTGCTAATGGCAGCTAAAAGGTTTCTTTCCTTATAAATTTTTGTATCAATCTCTAGTTTTTTACAAATCTCCTTCATGACACTTTTTTGATCGTCCATGTCATAAATAGTAAAATGGTTGTCAAATCCAATGCGGTCAATATACCTTCGCAATATCCGCACACATGAAGAATGGAAGGTAGAAACCCATATACTTTCTGAGCCAAAGCCTACCATTTTATCTATCCTCTCCCTCATTTCCCCAGCAGCCTTATTTGTAAAAGTAATTGCCATTATATTCCAGGGATTCACTCCTTTTTCTTCTATCATATAAGCGATTCTATGAGTCAGCACCCTTGTCTTTCCTGAACCAGCCCCTGCAAGAATTAATAATGGACCTTTTATATGTAATACTGCCTCCATCTGCTCCTTATTTAATGTGCCTTGTATATCCATCCTTCTATCCATGCCTTTCCAACAATGTTCTTTATTCATTATAGTATATTCTTTTGTTTCTGTCGATCCTATTTTTATTGCTTGTCATATTGTCTGTATTCCTATATAATGGAAAGACATTATATAAAAAGGAGCAAACCCATATGACTATAGATCCCAATAATTTATTAAACAGCATATTGAGCAGCTTGGATCGTATTGATTATATTAAATCAGAAGAGCTCCCCAATATTGATTTATATATGGATCAACTGACTACGTTTATGGAAACCCATTTAAAATCAACAAAAAGATATGATTCTGACAAAGTATTAACAAAAACAATGATTAACAATTATGCGAAAAATAATCTCCTTCCTCCTCCTGTGAAAAAGAAATATTCCAAAGAACACAGCCTTTTACTTATTTTTATTTATTATTTTAAAGGAGTGCTTTCTATTCATGACATACAAATGCTGTTTGAACCTATTACAAAAAAATATTTTCACAAAAAAGATGCCTTTAACCTACAATCTATTTATGATCAAGTGTTTTGTCTAGAGAAAGAGCAGATTCATTTGTTAAAAGAAGATGTGAAGGAGAAGTATAAACTGGCACAGTCAACCTTTCAAAATGCTCCAAAAGAAGATCAGGAATTTCTCACCCTGTTTTCTTTTATATGTATTTTAAGTTTTGATGTTTATACGAAGAAGTTATTAATTGAAAAAATTATTGACGGGATGTACACATAAGATCGTGTCTGAAAATACCTTTTCAGACACGGCGGCTGTATCTTCTTTTCCTATCTTCAGCCTAGGGAAAAATTCTGGAAAATACCATGTCATATCCGTCGTTCCCATAGTTGAGAGAACGATTTACCCTGCTAATTGTAGCAGTGGAAGCCCCTGTTTTGTCAGCTATTTCCAAATAAGTTTTATGGCTTCTTAACATTTTCGCCACTTCAAATCTTTGGGACAAAGAAAGCAACTCATTCACTGTACATACATCTTCAAAAAAAGAGTAGCATTCTTCTTTACTTGTTAAACTTAAAATTGCTTCAAATAAACAATCCACTGCTTCTGTCTTAATCTTATTATTCATTTATTCATGGAAACCCCTTTCTTAGCTGCTTTTCTTAATACCTTTTTTCAAAGGGAGAAATGTTTCTTATATTTTAACACATTAAAGATGTAATATCTAGAAGAGAATGGCATTATGAAATTTTTTCATGAACATAAGACTTTGCATTCATCCTACCTATAAAGAGCTATGAAATCTATTTATATACTTTTTCAGTTCCTCATAAGAACGGTTCACAATTAAGTCTTCTGGAAAATCCATCTCTTGCAAAAGTTTCTTAGCCATCTCGTGTTCCCCCACAGAAGTGTCTACATGAGCATCGCTATTGATTACAATAGGAACTTCATATTTTTTACACTGCTTTAGTAATTTCTCATTATTTTCTCTGGCATTGGGGCGAAAGGAAGTGGGTAGTAAAGAGCTGTTATTTAACTCTAACAGCTTATGACGTTTCTTCGCTTCTTTTACAACGGTCTCATAATCTACAGGAAACCGAGAATCGTCTAAATGTCCAATAATATTTACATAAGGATTTTCCATGACATGAAGAATAGCCCAAGTGTTTCCATTTTTACTTAAAGGCGCCATACAAGGAGTATGCATACTTGCAATGACAATATCCATGGCTTTTAATTCTTCCTCTGACAAATCTACCCTTCCAGCTTCATCTAACACATTCAATTCTACACCAAAGAGCATTTCCACATCATAGGCATTTCTGTCTAAAATACGCATATTCTGAAAATACATCTTATGACAACTCCCAGGCATTCTAGGTGCATGTTCTGTAATTCCAAGAACTTCCAATCCTTTCTTCTTAGCTGCTCTAGCCATTTCCCTAATTGTACTGTAAGCATGTCCACTGACAATGGTATGGGTATGCACGTCTAAAACATCTATCATTCTGTTACCTACGCTTTCTCATATTTTTCATATATGATTTACTGTATTTTTCTATAGTATATCATAAAAGAGAAAAGATTTGTAGATGAAAAAAGATATCTTTGTTCCATAGAAAGTGGACAAAAAGTTTTCAAAAAACATAGCACTCACTTTACGTTCTTATACTGCAAATTGACTATTATAAAGTTTATAATAAAAGCCTTTTTTCTTAAGAAGTTCATGGTGGGTTCCCTGCTCCATAATCCGTCCCTTTTCCATTACTAAAATAACATCCGCCTCCTGAATAGTGGATAGACGGTGAGCCACAATAAAGCTGGTTCTTCCAACCATCATTTTTGCAAATGCCTTCTGTATCCGAATTTCTGTCATTGTATCAATAGAAGAGGTAGCCTCATCTAAAATCAGCATAGGAGGAAGAGAAAGCATGACTCTTGCTATACATAAAAGCTGTTTCTGCCCTTGGGACAGGCTCCCTCCTTCTTCTGAAATGATTGTATCATATCCTTTTGGCATTTTTTGAATAAAAGGATGGGCATGGGCTTCTTTTGCTGCCTGAATAATTTCTTCCTTTGTGGCATCTGGTTTTCCATAAGCAATATTTTCACCAATGGTCCCTGTTCTTAACCAAGTCTCCTGCAATACCATGCCATAATTTTGCCTTAAGCTTTTTCTTGTTATATTCCCAATGTCATAGTCATTAACAAGAATTTGTCCTGAATCCACATCATAAAACCTCATAAGTAAATTAATAAGGGTGCTTTTTCCGCATCCTGTTGGACCAACAATAGCAATGCGCTGGCCTGGGTTTACATGGAGATTTAAATGCTCTATGAGGGGAATTTCCTTTTTATAAGAAAAAGATACATCCTTTAAGGCTACTTCTCCATTTGCTTCTTTTAATTCTACAGCCTCTGCCTTATCAGGAATCTGAGGTTCTTCATCAATGAGTTCAAAAACCCTTGCTGCACAAGCCAGGGCATTTTGTAATTCCGTGACAACTCCTGATATTTCATTAAAAGGTTTTGTATACTGGTTGGCATAGGTTAAAAAGCAGGAAAGCTCTCCTACCGACAAAAGACCTTTGACAACACTGTAAGCACCTACAATACCCACACTGGCATAGACAAGACCATTGACAAACCGAGTGGCAGGATTTGTAATAGACGAAAAAAAGATAGCCTTAAGACTGCATGTTTTCAAACGCTGATTCATTTCCTCAAATTTTTCTACTGCTTCCCTCTCATAATGAAAAGCCTGCACAACCTTTTGGTTTCCTAACATTTCGTCAATATGGGAAGTAAGTTCTCCCCTTGTCTTTGACTGTAACTGAAACATTGTGTAAGTTTTCTTTGCAATAAAGCTTGCAACGAGTAGAGATAGGGGGGTTACCATGACAACGACGAAACTGATCCCCACATGAACAGAAAACATAAAGCATAAGGTTCCTAAAATAGTCATACATCCAGTGAACAACTGGGTAAATCCCATGAGCAAACCTTCTGAGAACTGATCCACATCTCCAATCACTCTGCTAATAATGTCTCCCCCGGGATGGGCATCTACATACTTTAATGGGAGCTCTTCCAAATGACGAAACGCTCTTATTCGAATGTCCTTTACTACTTGGTAGGTAATATGATTATTAATATGATTCATGACCCATTGAGCCAAAGAAGTTACTAAAATCAAAATAATCATTTTTTGAATAATTATTCCGATCCCATGAAAATCTACCTTTCCCTCTTCTAAAATAAGATCAATGGCCTGCCCAATCAAAATAGGAACGTACAGAGTCAAGGCAACGGTCAATCCCGCAAGGACAAGGGATAATACAACCATGAAACGATATTTTCCTATAGAACATAAAATTCGATAGATTGTTGATTTCTTGCTTTTCATCGTCATCCTACCTCCCTTTTTCACAGTTACTTTGTAGAAATCTGGGAAAGACAGATTTCCTGGGAAAGACAGATTTCCCTATATACTTCACAACTTTCCAATAATTTTTCGTGGCTTCCTATCCCTGCTATCTTCCCGTCATCCAACACAAGAATACGATCTGCACTTTTTATTGTGGAGACTCTTTGGGATACGAGAAATATAGTCATCTTTTCTCCATTTTCTCGTATTGCTTTTCTTAGCTTGGCATCTGTGGCATAATCTAGGGCAGAAGCGCTGTCATCCAGTATAAGAATCTCTGGTTTCTTTACAAGGGCTCTGGCAATCGTTAATCTCTGTCTTTGCCCTCCTGACAAATTTTTACCTCCTTGTAAAATCATAAAATCCAATCCCTGTCCTTTTTCTTCTATTACAGTTTTTGCCTGAGCAATTTCTAATGCCTTCCATATCTCCTCATCTTTGGCATCCTTTTTTCCCCACTGAATATTTTCTCGAACAGTTCCTTGAAATAACACTGCCTTTTGGGGAACAATACCTATTTTTTCTCTCAGTTTTTCAAGAGAATATCCTCTTACATTCTTTCCATCTACAAAAACAGACCCCTTGGAGGTGTCATAAAACCTGGGAATCAAGTTTGCAAGAGAGGATTTTCCTGCCCCTGTTCCCCCAATTATTCCTATTGTCTCCCCTCTTTTTACTTTTAAAGAAATCCCTTCCAAAGCAGGGGCCTTTCCTCCTTTATAATAAAAGTCCACCTCTTTCAATTCTACTTTGTATTCCTTTTGATTTTCTAATAACTCTTCTTCCCTTTCTGTAATACTTGAGGTCATCTCCAAAACAGAAGATATTCGGTTCCCACAGGCAAGAGATTTTGAAATGGTAATCATGAGGTTTGCCAGTTTCACAAGCTCCACAAGAATTTGGGACATATAGTTAATTAAGGCTACCACCTCTCCTTGTGTAATAGCACCATCATACACTTGTTTTCCTCCAATCCACACAAGGGCTATGACTGCCCCTTGAATAATCACATAGGTAATAGGATTTAAGAGGGCAGATATTTTTCCAACAAATATTTGTAATTTGGAAAGAAGCTCACTGTCTTTCTCAAACCTTTCTATTTCATCCTTTTCTTTATGAAATGCTCGGATAACTCTAGCTCCAGTAAGATTCTCCCTAGTCGTTTGCAAAACAAGATCTAAATGCTTTTGCACCTTTTTGTATAAAGGCATACTAATAAATAAAATGCCAAAAACGACTATGGAAAGGAGTGGTATGGCCACTACAAAGACAAGAGCTGACTTTATGTCAATGGTAAATGCCATGACCATGGCGCCAAAAACAATAAAGGGAGAACGCAAAAAAAGCCGCAGAACTAAATTCACCCCTGACTGCACCTGATTAATGTCACTGGTCATTCTAGTAATGAAAGTAGAAGAGCCTATCATATCTATTTCTGTATATGAAAGTTTCATAATATGGGAAAATAAGTCTTTTCTAAGTTCTGTCCCAAATCCTACAGCTGCCTTTGCAGCAAAATATTGAGCGGTAAGGGAACAAATAAGCCCAATTCCTCCCAATGCTATGAGAATTCCTCCCATCTTCCATATATAAGGCAAATCTTTATTCTGTATGCCAATATCAATAATATTTGCCATGACTAATGGCACAAAAAGCTCAAAACCAGCCTCCAGCAACTTAAATAAAGGCCCAAGAATGCTTTCTCTTTTATACCCTTGTAAGTATCGAAGCAGCTTTCCCATGGGTTTCTTTTTCCATCCTTTCAAAAACAAAATAAAAATCTGCCTTATTATACCATCCTTTCCCCCTCTCTTCAAGAGCTTCTCCTCCTGTTAATTCCGTCAAAAAAACTACTTTTCTATTGGATAAAGAGGAATTTTCTTTCCTTTTTCCTAAGTCAATGAACCAAATCCCATCATTCTTCATTTATTTATAATATTTGGAGTTATCTTGTTCCAACATATTGCCCAACTTGCAATAAGCTTATCCAATAAATACCGGACTATAAACAAATTTATACTATCTGTTCTAAATCTTATGTGAAGAAAAAGAGTGATCCCCATGATAGCCAGACTGTTCTTTTCCAAAAATACATGGACAACATAAGTGTTTATAAAAAAATTATGACTTAAAAGGAGCTCTTGTGTATAGGTTGATTAAGAGGTAAAAAAGTGATATGCTTCTTATCTGTTGAGATAGATTGCATTTCATCCATTTATTGCAATACTCATATTTTCATTATATGCTACAGTAGTTTTTCGTAAGTCAATAAAGTATATACCTGTGTCCCGCCATCTTCATACACTTTCCGGACAGGAATCAGCAAAAACAAGGATAATTTTCTTTTTCACGTTGTTCTCCTTGAAAAGAGAATCCGTCCCTACTCTCCCAATTTACTTTTTCGCCAGAAACCGGGGATGACTGCCACGCTTTGTGGCTTATTGGCTATGTCAGTTTCCGTTTTCCATAATTGAAATCCATTTCTCATACTCGGAAATGGGATTCATGGATTGATGCTACTATATAAAAACAGACAACATGAAGAGAACATTATATTATATTGTTAAACACCAAAGAAGGGATTTTATGTCCAATAAATAAACTACTTCGATGTAGGTTAAAAAGGACTCTCGTCGGGCTTCCTATGGGCGGCAAATCCCAAAATTCACTTTGCAAAGAGGGTTCTCCATGTCAACAGAATTATCTATTACAAGCATTTCTTCTAAGGGTCAGCACCCAGAACGATACTAAACCAGCAAATCTGCTTGTGTCAAATTTGTCTATAGTAGTAGGACTGTAAGGATATCTCTTGCGCACCAGATAAACGGTATTGCTTCAGTATCCGTCAATCCCGTTATGACTGTGGTAGATATCCCTGATCTGCTCCATGACTTCCGATTTTTGGGTATAATCATCCGTCTTACGGTGTTTCCGGTAATTATAATAAGCATTCAGGAATATGGAGAGTCTGCCAAGCAGCCACCCGATGCCAAATTCATTCTTAATATTTATCAATAAACCAATAAGCCTCTCATGGATTTCCTTTGCAAATATAGTTCATATTTTATTGTAGATCTATTGTTAATGATTTTATTCACTTAAGTCGTTGGCATTGTTCCCCCTAATCCCCTCTGCGCCACCAAATCATATATGTCTATGCCACCGATGTAAAGGAAGTGAAAGAGCTGATGAATAAGGTATGGAAACACAGAAAGCCATGCTCTCAAAACAACCTACCTATGAAGCTGTAACTGTCATCAAAATCCTTCATAATTCCATATGAAAAAAGGCACATCGCCTTGAAGATTTTTCTTCTCTACGATACACCTTAATGTGTAGCAATCTTTATAAAATTTTCTTACAGTACGCTTATGTACCTTTACAAATTGCTTTATCCTTTTGTTTTTACCCATATCTGTCCATATCTTTTTTATCTCCTGTACTTTTTTCATAGAAAACCTAAAATCTCACTTTAAAATGCAGCTCTCCTCATCTGACAGCATGTTCCTTCCAAAAGCTGCGGAAGTATTTGCAGTTATACCAGAAAACAACTAGGAAGACTCCCGATGAGCGTTACATTTACTAGTATAATCACGAAAACTATTAACTTCTGACATGTAAGCTGCCTCCTATAAACGGACATCTACATGAACATTAGCAACAAGGGTTGAGGCGTTTTCATTTACATCTTCTGTTTTCTTGAAGGCTTTTCCATTCTGTGTTTCCGTAGTCTGAACTCCCATTCCATTTTCTGCTTTACTGCTTTCAGATTTTCCCCTTTCTTTTTCAGCCTCTCTTGCTTCTTCCACAGCCCCATTCCCATCACTTAACGTGTTTATCTGTGAAGCAGTGGCATTCATTGCTTTCTGTTCCAGATCCGCCAGCTCCTCCTCCTTAGCCTCTGTACTTCCACTCTGTTTCATTTCTGCCTTTAAAACATTCGCTCTGTCCTGCATCTGTGTTGCCACGCTGCCATGCACTGCCGCCTGCTTCATGGAAGAATCAGCGGAAATCATGGCTTCCATGCTTGCCTGGGACAATCCGGCACTCTGCCCGTTTTGTGATTTTTTCTGTGCCTGCTGTTTCCCGCCAAGGATATGATCCATAGATGAGCCTTTGCTCTGCTGCTGTTCCCTGCGCTGCTCAATCTGGTGCTTGCGCAGCTGCATATTCAAATTAGAAATTTCTTGCTGAATTTCCTGCCTCTTCTTCATTTTGTCCTCAAGGCTCATATCCTCGTCTTCGGAAAGTCTCTGAAGCTCCTGCTGTTTTGCCTGAATCTGATTCTGAATGTTTTTGCTTGTCGCATCCATTCCCTGTGCCATCCGTGTCTGCATTCCCATGGGAACAGAGTTCCCATTGTTCCTATTATTGCTTGCCCTATCAATTCTCATAACTGTGTCCTCCTAAAATAGAAATTTTGTACTAACTTTTGCCCTTTCTACAAAAAATTGTGAAATCCTTTTTCCTAAGCCTGCAAATCCAAATTCCCACCAACCTTTTCTTGTTGCTTGGAAACTGCCTTGCCTCCATCCTCCTCTTTGGCAATTTCGATTATTGTCCTAACATTGTATAATACAGATGAATCATGGCATCTTTGGACTTAGAAAGTTTTTCATCTAAAAGCTGCTCCGCCTTTTCTTTGCTTCCAGCATACTCTTATAATTATTATTTCGGTAGATCGAAATACAAACTTAAAAAAATGTTGTGAAACGACTTTTTTCTGTTGTGAGCGTAAAAAAATGAGTGGGAAGGGAACCCATTTTATACAGCCGACAACAGCATGACCGTCAATGAAACCTTGTTTTCTTTTTGTTCAATCAGCACATCCCCATAGTACTTTGCGGCAACCGACTTTATATTTTGCAGACCAAATCCATGTGCCTTTTTGTCGCTTTTTTTTGTTTTAGGCAGACCATTTTCCTCATCAATCTCTAACCTGCCATCAAACGAGTTTTCCACTGTAATCAGATACGCATTTTTATTTCTGAATGAGAATACTTTTACAAATCCCCCTGCTCCCACCGCTTCTATGGCGTTTGACAGGGCATTTGACAATACTACGCTGACATCAAAAGCGTTTACTCCCATATAGGTAGGGTAGTGGAAATCAACATCAAACTGTATGCCCCTTTCTAATGCAATCTCCATTTTTTCATGGAGAATCACATCTGTCACCGGATTCCCTGTCTTTATAGCGAAGTCAAAGGTTTCCACCGTTTTTGAAAGGTTTTTTGAATACTCCCTTACTTCCTCTGCTTTGCCCTGTGCAATCAGGCTGTTTATGATTTCAATATGGTTCTTTATGTCATGCTTTACTCCACGAATGCCATTATAAAGTCTTTCCACCTCAGTAATATGTGCCTTCATATCCCTCATCTGGCTTTCCAGAATAAGCCCCCGGCTTTCCTCTTCCCGCTTTTTTCTAATGTCCTGATATAGTGTCATAGTGCTGACGATCACAGCTAATATGACCATATAGCAGAATATCCATAAAAAATCCAGTGGTATATGTGGCTGAAAGAAAGAAATTCCCATTTCATTCTCATAGGCATCCGCATAAAACCGAAATATCCCGTAAACAACCATCCCATTTGTAGACGGAATAATCATAAGAAGCAATTCCCGCCATTCCAAATTTTCCTGTTTATATAACAGCATCTTATTTATTCTCCGAACCAATAAATACAAAACTACGCCGCACAATATATTGCCAAACAGCATACTCAAGATCACTTCTATAAAATGAAACTTCCACATTGCTGGATCCGACAAGTCAAAGAAACTACCCACAATATTCAATGCTGCCAGAGATAAAAGACTTCTTATCTTACCTGATATGGAAAAAGCAGTCCACCGGATAACAAAAAATGTGGCAAAAAGAAAAATCTTCATTTTGATATTTCTTTTGTCAAGCCATACAAAAACCCCAAATGCGGCAACTAAGGCAAGGGAATATGCCGCAAAACCATCAATGAGAAATGGCACATAATACAAAATGACTACAACGAAAAAATAGACCTTCCCAATTAGTGCCGTTCCACGTTTCCTTTTTATAAAATCCCTGCACAAGATAAACAGACAGATTGCGGCAATAAGCTGACTCACAAGGAAATTCCCATTCAACACCATCTCATACATCCTATCTATATGTTTAGGCATAAATTACAACCTCCCCATCTAACCGTTTATAAGTCTGCTTGTATATTTCAAATACTTCCTCACAAAATCCCCATATTTCTGTTTCGACAACCGGATTAACCTTCCATTTTCCAATGTAATACTGTTTGCCGTATATTTCAGCACATACCGCAGATTGACAATATATGCCCTATGGCAACGTACAAAATCTTCTGAAAGCCTGTCCTCCAACTCCATGAGTTTTCCATAAAATTCAATATCCCCATCCGTCTTATGTATGATGACCTTGCGGTTGAACACTTCCAGATAAATGATTTTATACAGATAAATTTTCTTTGTCGTGGCGCCTGTTTTTACGGCAATGCTTGGCTCGTCTTTTGCTTCTTTTGCGTTTATAGATTCACGCTTTGCCATGGCTTTTTGCAGGACTTCAAAAAATTTACCTTTATCAAATGGCTTCAAAATATAATGGAAAGCGCCCACATCAAAAGCCTCGAATACAAATTCCTCAATGGCTGTAACAAAAATAATTGTGGCTCTGCAGCCAGACTTACGAAGTTTTCTAGCGGCTTCCATACCCGATATCCCCTCCATCTGAATATCCAAAAAAAGAATATCAAAGCTGCCCTCGTATTCCACCAGAGACTTCCCATCTTCAAATTGTATAATATCCGCATTTTCATAGAGCAGTCGAATATTCCTCTCTATGCTGTTACGAACTTCCTGCTCATCATCACATACCGCAATTGTGGCATTCCTTTTTTCCATAAGTTTCACTTCCTTAAACTTGACCGTTCCTTTTATTATATCGACAACAAACATAAAAAAACATATAAATTGTTGTAAAACAAGTTTTTTCTGTCGTGAGTGATAAAATCATGTTAAAATACGCATGATGGCGTTAGTATATAAGTGTGTACAGGAAAAATTGAACAACCTATACTATCAAATAAAAGAGCAAAGGATATATTCAACATGGGGAAAGGCCGAAATTCTTACACTTCGGAATGGAAACAGCAGATTGTGGCTCTGTTACAATGCTGTGGGAACCTCGTATCCACAACTGGAAGATGAATAAAGAATACACAATACTATCGGCTATATGACACCCCAATAGAAGGAGGAAGAAAATGGTGAGGAGTGCCTGCATAAGTATACCACTTCAAAAGGCAACGAAACGGATGCCTATCATGGACAGTGTAATGCCATCTATGAAAGGATTCCATAAAGTTTCTACAACAACCAGAACGTTTTCGGTTAAAGAGCTTTACGCATTTTTCTTGCACATTATGTCATTTTCTTTATCCATAACAAGGTTCATAAATATAGGAACAAACAGCTTGCACTTGCCTCGGTTCTAATGAGAAAAAAGCATAAGATATGGGGTAAGAAATGTAAGCAAACTTTCACAGACCATGAGAAGAACAGGATTCGGTTGCTTTTACTCATAGGCGTAGTCCGAAAGGAGGATTGCCCTATCATACGAACCATTTTGATATACCTACTGCCTTGGCAATAGAACCTCTGCTGTTAGCACTTAATAAGGAGCATCCTAAAAAGGATCTTATGTTCCATACAAATCAAGGAGTAACCGACACTTCTGATGCAATCTGGCAGAATGATTTAGAAATAGCAAATCTTTGAAAACAGACCAGTGAACCTGTATTCCTAACCAAAAAGGGGGAAGGAGATCTGGTAGTTATGGATATCACTGTATACGACCAGAGGGAAAAACAGGTTGAGGAACAGCAGTGTGACGGTATTGCAGGCATTCCTGCCCATACTGTAAGTGAAAACTTACGTTGCCGTTTAAGAAAGAAAGCTGCCAATGTATAAAGAAGATAATTCTGTCTCCACCTGTAGTTCGTTTTTCAGATAAAGGAAGACAAAAACTGTGTAGAAATTGATTCTATTATGGATGATAAGCTTTCCTGCATTAAATCGGGAGCCCTGCAGATGGACTCCCAATTTTTATGCCTTTCCCCTTAATCCTTTCAGAAAAAGGTATGCAAACTACCATACTGCATTCTAGGTTATTTCCTGTATTACAGCAATTCCCCTTGTAGTCATTCCTTCAAAAAATAAAGATGCAGGTGTTCTCTTTGAATCTCCGAAAGTGCCTTCATCGCTTTTTGTAAGGTTTCTATTTCTATCTACTAGATGACCCTATCTTCCAATGACTCCGCCTCCTCCATTCGTAAATCCCTCTTGGGTAACATAGGTATATTCGTCTTTTCTGGCATGGGATTATCCTACAACTGTATCTATCATTTTACTAAACCATGAATCCTGCAATAACTCTACATGATCCCTAAAGCTTAATGAAGTACAAAATGATTTTTATGAAAGGAAATCATTCCTTCATCTCTCATTTTACATAGTTCATGGGACATGGCACTTCGATCGATGGATAGAAAATCCGCAAGCTGCTGGCGACTGAAAGAAATATCAAAGGAAGAACATCCTGCCTTTAAAGACTGCTCAGACAAATAAGAACGGAGTTTTTCTCTCGTTGTCCGTTGAGACATATGTTCTAACTTTTGTGTAAGGGCCTTGTTTTTAAGAGCCATAATAGAAAGAAGATTTTTCACTAAGCGTCCATGAAAGGGACAGGCGGTTGGGCATATAGTAAGTGCTTTGTTCATATCTAAAAAAAGTATATGACTTTGTTTAACAGCCACTGCGTTATTTAAAATAAGCTCCTTTCTAAGACAAGCATAAACTTCTCCAAAAATATCCCCTGGCAATATTTCATTGAGAATACTCAAATTTCCCCAATAATCTTCTTTTTGAATATGTACACATCCTTTTAGCAGCATAGCTACGCTCATGATTTGTTCTCCTCTAGAAAAAATATATTCTCCCTTGTCATAGCTGCGTTCATTTGCCTCTAAACAGCCTAACAAAGATTCTATTTCTGTTTCTGCAATACCTAGAAATAAATTTGTCCTCTTAAACAAAGAAAAATATTGTTTCATAAATGATTCCTTCTCCCTCTTTCGTTGTAAAAACAACAGATTTATATGAAATATCCTATTATAATATACAAAAAGAGTCAAGGCATCTATTTCCTTGACTACATAAAATATTTTGAATAGGAGGATTTATAATGTCTCATGAAATGTTTTGTTTCCAGTGTGAACAAACTGCTGGATGTAGCAGCTGCAGCGGGAAAATAGGAGTATGCGGAAAAGATTCCTATATTGCAGATTTACAAGATAAACTAACGGAAGAATTAATCCATCTTGCCTTTGCCGTAGAAGGCTCCATTCCTACTCCAAAAACCTATGAGCTCATCTTAAAAGGGCTGTTTACTACAGTTACAAATGTAAGTTTTCATGATGAGTCCATTCAGCGTCAAATTCATGAAGTGGAAGAAGAAAAAAATTCTTTCCTTGCTTTAAAGGGAAAGGAGGAAAAACCATATGACAGCTTCAAAGGATTAGGCCAAATATGGAGTGAGGATGAGGATATTCGTTCTTTAAAATCCCTTATTTTGTTTGGACTAAGGGGAATGGCCTCTTATGCTTACCATGCATGGATACTTGGATATTCTGACGATGAAGTCAATGCTTTTTTCTGCAAAGGTCTAAAAGCTCTTATAAAAGATTTGGATATGGATGAGCTTCTCTCTCTTTCCTTGGAACTTGGGGAGGTGAACTTAAAATGTATGGCTTTATTAGATAAAGGGAACACAGAGACATATGGTTCTCCCGTCCCAACGACGGTATCTCTTACTGTGGAAAAGGGACCATTTATCGTTGTCAGTGGCCATGATTTAAAAGATTTGGAACTTCTTCTAGAACAAACGAAGGGAAAAGGCATCAATATTTACACAAATGGTGAAATGCTGCCAGCCCATGCATATCCTAAACTAAAAGCCTACGCCCATTTAAAGGGGAATTTTGGAACTGCATGGCATAGACAGCAAGTAGAATTCATGGACATTCCTGCTCCTGTACTTTTTACAACAAACTGTTTGATGCCTCCAAAGGATGCCTATGCTGACCGTATTTTTACAACAAGCGTTGTTTCCTATCCAAATATAACACATATTGGGGAAGATAAAGACTTCACACCTATTATTGAAAAAGCAAGGGAGCTTGGGGGATATGACCATGATAAAGAATTTTTAGGCGCCAACAAAGGGATGATGGTTACTACTGGCTTTGGCCATGAAGCTGTATTATCTGTTGCAGATAAAATTATAGAAGCCATAAAAAACAAAGATTTAAAACATATTTTTGTTGTAGGAGGATGTGACGGAGCTAGAAAAGAAAGAAATTATTATAGGGATTTTGTAAAGATAACTCCTAATGACACCGCTATCCTCACCCTTGCCTGTGGAAAATACCGCTTTCACGATCTAGACATAGGATCCATTGGCAGCCTTCCACGTATTATGGATATGGGTCAGTGCAACGACGCATACAGCGCTATAAAAGTAGCTGGCGCATTGGCAGAGGCATTCCAATGCAATATCAATGAGCTTCCTTTAACCTTAGTAATTTCCTGGTATGAACAAAAGGCTGTCTGTATTCTTCTCACCCTTTTGCACCTAGGCATCCGAAACATTTACCTTGGTCCTACCCTTCCAGCCTTTCTTTCCCCTGGAATACTGGATATCCTTGTAAAAAATTATCAAATTCATCCTATTAGTACACCAGAAACGGATCTAAAGGAAATGCTCATATAAAAAAATAATAGGTGAACATGTTTACTTTTCCTTGTATATATGCTACTCTCTTATTATTAAAGTAAATGAATAATTATATTTTATACTAGGAGGTTACAATGGCGCGAGGAAAGAGATCATACACGTTAGTAGAACAACTTGAGAGAACAACTTCTGAAATTGAAGATTTGGAAATACACTTAAAGGAACTAAAAAGATCCAAAAAAGAACTGGAAGAACAAATTAAGTTAAACCGACTGTCAGAATTAGATAAATTAATTGCTGCCAGCGGGAAAAGTTTTGAAGAGATAAAGGAATTTTTAGGGATAAATATGTATTAAAGATACTTCTTTATTCTTGTCATGTTTTATAATAGGAACCATCCATTATGCTGGATTATGTCAGCATAATGGATGGCTCTTATTATCTCTTTTAATGGTCATCTGTTCCCTCTTTAAAATCCTATCCTTTCTGCCTAATTATCTATGCCCTACAGCTTTATGGATGGTTTTCCCTTTACTCTCAACATTTCATCTTTGTTTTATGTAACATTTTATAAATAGAATATAGAAATTTTTTAATAATAAATAATCTTTTTTGTATTGATAAATTCCCCTCTGTTCCTTTGATTATAAAATGGATATTATCATTTATTAGCCTTTCTATTCATAAATACATCCATGCTATTCGTTAGGAATTATTTAGATTCTAACCCTTTTAGCATCTCTTTGAATAGCGAACAATTATTTTATAATTTCATATATAATATGGAAAGCAATGCTTTCAAATACAAAAAAAGGTTTAATAGAGGATGAAACTGAGGCACAATGATCTTTGGTAGAATGGTTATTTTTACTGACCGTTACAGATTTCTTTCTCTTATTAGTTATATATGATTATATTCATTTTAGAATTTTATGCACTGTCAATATTTTTACAAAAAGAGAGAACCTTTAATCCCCAAACACTGCTTCTAATCCCTATATAAATATGGATAAATTATGCCTCTTTTTTTGTAGTCTCTTCTGTTGAAGCATAAAGTCTATTTCTTATTGTCTTAAGAGTAATTTTATAATAGTACATCTTTGAAAAAGAACTTTTAACTACCATCGTTATTTCCATTTTCTTATAGGTTACAACATTTTGTGATAAATCGGTTTCTAATAGATTAACTCTACTCTTATATAATTTCTTTTTTATCTTATTATTTAATCCAATTATGTTACATAAAGTATTCCATTCGTTATTCGTAATAATACCTATAACTATATAAATTTGTTTGGGAAAGTGTTTAAATCTGTTGCCAATCATCAGACGAATTCAGAACTATTTCACTGCCCTTTTTAGGATATATCTTAATTTGTTTTATTAAATAACTATGTAAGTCAAATCCAATATTTTTTATAACAAAAATATTTGGCGCTAACTCAAGATAACGATCATCATTATTTTCTAAAAAATTAAATATTTACAATTTTCATAATAGACATGCTAAATTTGATCTAACTTGTCAAAATTTTTTGGAATATTTTTTCTTTTTTTATTTTATATTTAACATTTGGCAGCTCATCTTCATCTACAACTTTTTTTTGATAATTCGTCATCAATTTTGTTAAGACTAAAAAAGGTTTATATTTTTGTTCAGGAATGAGAAAATTTTACTTTTTTCTTTCATATTTTTCAGTCTGCTACCCTGTAGTGGTATACTAATCTTGTAACACCTTGTTCGGATAATATATAATAAGAAC
>CANOLZ010000020.1 GCA_947567075.1 uncultured bacterium | reverse complement strand
AAATAAAAAGTCTTTTAAAACAAGATGGAAAATTAATACTGGCAATTGAAAATAAATATGGATTAAAATATTGGTGCGGAGCCAGAGAGGATCATACAGGCCTGCCCTTTGACGGGATAAACCAGTATGAATTGGGAAATAAAAAAGGGAAAACCTTTTCCAGAAGGGAATTAAAAGATTTATTAATAAACAGCGGTTTTTCCAATACATATTTTTATTATCCTCTGCCTGACTATAAATTTCCCCTGCATATTTATTCTGAAAACCATTTGCCAAAAGAAGCTAAAGGATGGGAACCCTATTATGTGCCTGATGGATCCACATTAATTGCAAATGAAGCAAAATTATATGAGGATATTATAAAAAATAATGTGTTTGAGTTTTTTGCTAATTCTTTTCTCGTGGAATGTTCTGTAGACAACACAGTAGATATAGGAGAAATTGAGTTTGCTATTTTACATTCTGATAGAGAAGAAAAATATAGAGTAGGAACGACCATAAGCAAGGGAAGGAAGGTACATTCTATACCACTGAATTCTATCAGCAAAGGGCATTTGGTCCAGTTATATGAGAATAGTTTAAGAATGATAGGAAGGGGATTAAATATTGTTCCCTTAAAACGTCAAGGGGATAAGCTAGAAGTAAGTTTTATGGACTGTCCTACAATGGAAGACCTTATTATAAAGGCTTTTCGATGTAAAGAATTGAAAGAAATTGAAGAGTTGTTTGATACCCTCTTAAAACAAATTGAGATGGGAGGAGGGATAGAGGCTAAGATAGAGAACAATATATTCTATGAATCAGGTATTGATATACAAGAAAATGGAGTGTCTTATGGAAAAATACTAAAGATAGCTTATATTGATATGATTCCAAGAAATTGTTTTGTGAAAGATGGTCTGTTTTTTTGGTTTGATCAGGAATGGATGCTGGAAAATGTTCCAAGTAAATTTATACTTTTCCGTGCAATTCTTTTATTATATGAAGAGAATATATGGATGAACGAAATCTTAAAGATAGAGGAACTTATAAGAAAATATGGAATCCAAGGCTGCTGGGAATTATTTTATAAACTGGAAATGATGATTTACAATACAGTAGCAGATAAAAATGCTATTTTAGCTAAAAAGTGGTTTGGAAAAAGAGAGTTTAAGGAATCACAAATAAATATTTTAAAGCTTTTAGGTAAAGATAAAGGGGAACAAGGGACATAGAAAAGGAGGCAAACTTGCCTCATAGTCTCTATTTAAGGAATGTATAATGTGTCAACAAAATTAGCTGAAAGGAAGATGGTTTTAGCTGAATATATTTGGGCCTATTCCCACTTGGGAAAAGCTCAAGTGAAAAAGGAGTAGGTATAAAAATGAGAAATAAAATAGAAGAGATCGGATATGATAAAATAGATTTAAAGGGGCTGGAGATTAAACCAGAATGGAATATAAAATGGTATAATCAGAAGGATGTATATTCTGATGGAGATATAGAAGATGAAATTATAGGCCTTATTGCTAAGAGAGAAGATAATAATTATACAGAAGATATTTTTAATCATTTTACATGGCCAACTTATTATCATTTATCCCCTATAAGACAGGATATTATAAATTGGTATCCTTTTAAAGAGGGAGCAAACGTATTGGAAATCGGGTGTGGATTAGGGGCCATTACAGAAGTGCTGTGTGAAAAATGTGAAAAAGTAACAGCAGTGGAGTTGTCGAAAAGAAGGGCTACAGCTACTCTTCTTCGGTGCAGACAGAGGGAAAATTTAGAAATCATAGTAGGAAATTTAAATGACATAAAGTTTGAGAAAACCTTTGATTATATTACCCTAATAGGGGTGTTGGAGTACCAAGGAAGTTATACAAATGGGACAAACCCTTATGAAGACTTTTTGACAAAAATAAAAAGTCTTTTAAAGCCAGATGGAAAATTACTTGTGGCAATTGAAAACAAATATGGATTAAAATATTGGTGTGGAGCCAGGGAGGATCACACTAGTCTGCCCTTTGACGGGATAAATCAATATGAAATAGGAAATAAAGGGGCAAGGACATTTGCCAGAGAAGAATTAAAAAATTTATTAATAAACAGTGGGTTTGCAAACACCTATTTTTATTATCCTCTACCTGATTATAAGTTTCCTCTGTATATTTATTCTGAAAATCATTTGCCAAAGAATGCAAATGGGTGGGTGCCCTATTATGTACCTGATGGAGCTACATTAATTGCAGATGAAACGAAACTATATGAAGACATTATAAAAAACAATGTATTTGAATTTTTTGCCAATTCTTTTTTCGTAGAATGCTCTGCTGATTCAAAGGAGCTAGGAGAGATAGAACTTGCCATTTTACATTCTAATAGAGAGGAAAAACATAGAGTAGGAACGATCATAAATGAGAAGAAAGAGGTACAGTGCATACCGTTGAATTCTGCCAGCAAAGAACATTTGCTTCAAATATATGATAATAGTTTAAAAATGGTAGGAAAAGGGTTAAATATTGTTCCCTTAAAATTTCAGGGCAACAAACTGGAAATAAGTTTTATGGACTGCCCTACAATGGAAGAACTTATTTTAGATGCCTATAAAGCCAAGGAAACAAAGAAAATTGAGGAGCTGTTTGACACTCTTTTAAGGCAGATAGAAATGGGAGGCATAGAGGCAAAAAGGGAAAATAATATACTGTATGAGCTGGATATTGACAAACAAGAGAGCGGGATATTCTATGGAAAAATATTAAAGACAGGGTATATTGATATGATTCCAAGAAATTGCTTTATAAAAGATGGTCTCCTTTTTTGGTTTGATCAGGAATGGAAGCTGGAAAATGTTCCAAGTAATTATATCCTTTATAGGACAATTCTTTCACTGTATGGGGAACACACATGGATGGACGAAGCATTTAAGATGGAAGAACTGATAAAAAAATATAAAATGGAAGACTGTCTGGAAGCCTTTTATAAGCTTGAGATAATGTTTTTAAATACAGTTACTGATAAAAACTCCATTTTGGCTAAAACTTGGTTTGGAAAAAGAGGAATTCAGGAATTACAAATAAACATTTTAAAGCTTTTAGGCCAAAACTATGGGTGAAAATGAAACAATTTTTGTGGAGGGGAGACATTGGTGGAAAATAGTATAGAGAAAATTAAGCTTGGAATACTACATCTTATAAATGGCGGAAACTATGAGGAAGCATTAAAGTGTCTGAATTCCTATATTGAGAAAATAGGAATAGATGAAGATATTCAAAACTATCAAAATATATTGTATAATCTCTTGGGAAAAAAAGTGCTGGTCTTTTGCATAGACTGTACAAGAGAGACGATAGAGAAGTTTATAAGCAGCCAGACTTATAAAAATTTAGAAGTAGTGTCCATACAAAGCAGCCAAGATCTTGTCTCTAAAATACTGGATTCTTGTCTTCAAAGTGACTGTCCATTTCTATGCTTTTTAGAAGAGGGAAGGACTGCCCATTCTATAAAAATATTGAAAATGTTACAATTTATGGAAGAAAACACAGATATCCATACAGTCCTATGCCTTCAAAACTATGCAGAATTGGAAGAAGGAAGCTTATTAGAAGAAGAATATGTAAAAAAGGAGATTTACAAAAGCAATGAGGAAGAAAATAAAATATTATCAGGTACCAGCATTCTTCTTCAGTCTTTAGAAAACGAAGTAAACTTATTTGGCAATCTTTCTTGTGTAATGATACGCAAAAGCTCCTTTCTAGAAAAGGGCATTCTTCATAATATAATGGAGCCCCAGTCAAAAGAAGAGGCAAAAATATTTCTTATGTTTTCCTGCATTTTTGAAAGGAATGTACGAGTGATTCATGAGGAACTAGTATCATTTGAGGAAAGGAAACTGGATGTAGCCATTTTAAGGGAAAAATTCGAGGCTTATGAACATATAAAAAGAAAAATGGGCCAAATGCTAAGTCTGGAAAATAAGGAAGAAAACAAGTGGAAAGAACTTCCAACAGTTTACCGGACACTGGCATATGAAAACTTTTCAAGGGAACTAAATAGATATCAAGGGATTGCAAAGGAAATAACATTTTTTTACACAGATAAAGGAGAGTATTTTAACTTAGAGCCCATAGCAAAGGAAGGGGTAAAAAGAGGATATCAGGTGAAATTTACCCAGGAAATGCATGAAAAGGCAGAGATAGGAATTTACTGTCAGCATGTCTGCTTTCCAGAAAATGCAAAATTTTCTTTAATCTTGCTCCATGACATGATGCAAAGACATGATATATGGCCTAATATATGGAGTCGTGAGAGATGGGATAATTTTGACATAGGGATTCTCCCAGGAAAGGATTGGACAAAGCGATGGAGGAGGAGTGCAGGCTGGAATTTTTCCAACCCCCGATTAGGAGTCTATGAATTAGGATATCCTAAGGGAGATGATATAAAAAATTCTGCTTTCTTAGAAGAGGTCGAGGAAATAAAAAAGAAATTAGGATTAAAGTTTCCCTATACAGTTCTCTATGCACCTTCTTGGGAAAACGATGAAAAGGAAGACGATTTCGTCAGAGCTTTGCAAAGCTTAGAAATAAATTTGCTTATCAAGCAGGCTTCCTGGTCTAAAAGTTTTCAAGGGGTTATTAGAAATATAGAGGAAATGAGAAAAATGCACGAAGGAAAGTATGACAATGTATATTATCTGGAGCCAGAGGAAAGTATATTAGTCGCCTTACACATATGTGATCTCATTGTATCCGACGAATCAAGTGTCATGGTAGAGGGATTGCTTTACGGAAAGCCAAGTATCGCTGTAAGGGATTGGCTGATTCCCGATACAGTGCCTCCAAGATTTGCAGTCATTCCCAATGATTATGTATATAAATGCAAAAAGGTGGAATTAAGAGAACAAGTGGAAATATTTATAAAAGAGATGAAAGATGGAAAGGTAAGAGACATAAAAGATAAACAATTTTTTAGCAATATGGGGATGTGCTGCTCAGACATTATAGATTTAATAGAATTTTACACAGGGGAAAAGGAGCACTGTGACTGTCTTAGCAAAGAAGTATTACCAATTTATATGCCCCATGGATTGTGGGACTAGTTCATTGAACATGGAGAATAAAGAGGGAAAGAGATGTTATACGATTATATTATTGTAGGTTCAGGTCTTTTTGGGGCTGTATTTGCACATGAAGCGACGAAGGTAGGAAAACATTGCCTTATTTTGGAAAGGCGTTCCCACATAGGAGGAAATGTTTACACAAAGGAATTGGAAGGAATACAGGTTCATGAATATGGAGCCCATATTTTCCACACAACCAATGAAAAGGTGTGGAACTATATGAACCAATTTGCAAAATTCAACCGGTTTACAAACTCACCTCTAGCCTGTTATAAAGATGAGATGTACAATCTTCCTTTTAATATGAATACCTTCCATAAACTTTGGGGAGTAAAAACACCAAAAGAGGCAAAAGAAAAAATAAAAGAGCAAATACAAGAAGCTGGAATTCAGGAGCCAAAAAATCTAGAGGAACAGGCAATAAAGTTGGTAGGGATAGATATATACGAAAGGTTGATAAAGGGATATACAGAAAAACAATGGGGGAGGAAGGCCGCAGAGCTGCCCCCCTTTATTATAAAAAGGATTCCTGTCCGGTTCACCTATGACAACAATTATTTCAATGATCCTTTTCAGGGAATTCCAATAGGAGGTTACACAAAAATCATTGAAAAAATGTTGGAAGGAATTGAAATAAGAACAAACACAGATTTTTTTCTTAAAAGAGAGGAATATGAAAAAATCTCTAAGAAAATTGTATATACAGGTATGCTAGACGAATATTATCAATATTGTTTTGGAGATTTAGAATATAGGAGCCTTCGATTTGAGACATTTGTGCTGGAAGAGGAAAATTTTCAGGGAAATGCAGTTGTGAATTATAATGAGTGGGAGGTGCCCTATACAAGAATTATAGAGCATAAACATTTTGATTTTGGTTCCCAGCCAAAAACCGTAATAACAAAAGAATATCCCCAAGCTTTTCATAGAGGGGACGAGCCTTATTATCCTGTTAATGACGAGAAAAACAATGAGTTAGCTGCAAAGTATAAGGAGCTTGCCTCTAAAGAAGAGAAGGTGTTGTTTGGGGGGAGATTAGGACAGTATCAATATTTTGACATGGATCAAATTGTAAACTGCGCATTAATTTGTGCAGAAAAGGAATTATATAGGTAGAAAATTTATAAAAAAAGTCAGAAAATCACTTTTCATGAAGAGAATTTCCGACTTTTTTTATTTAACAATAGCTATTAAACATCATACCACTATACATACAAGTCATATAAGGATTAGAAAAATTTTTCCCAGGATTTTTATAAGCTACTAAAATTTTATCTACATAATCCATAGGATTTAAAGAAATCTGATCCGACTTTTTTAACAGTGAATTTGTAAAATTTTTAATGCCAGTTAACTTTTCAGGGGCATCGTTTTCCGAGACAGATTGTTCCAGATAATTTTTATCCATAGACAAAGTACCGTTGTTCTCTAAAGACAAACCAACAGATTCAAGTTCATCATAATAATGATATACAAGACGATTCATTTCACCTAAAAGCTGCCTGCTTTTGGGATGATTAGCCTCATAAGCTCTTGCCCGTTGAATAAAGCTATTATAACCCATAATCAAATGATTAATATTCTCTGAAAAAGACTCCACGTCTGGTTTAATGCCAACATGGGTAGCTTCTCCCTCTCTATTGATACCTTTTAAAGTTAATTCAAAAGTTTTGTCAACAGTAAATGTATTGGAATAAGAACTGCCTTCCTCTCCGTCCAGAATAAAAACTGCGTTTTGAGGATAGTGAGCTACATGGTCAATACCAAGAAATTCCACCATTCCCGTTGCATGAGTCGTATTTTCATCTGTAACATGGAAATGAACCAATTCATTTTCAGGTTCTCCTGTTTTAGAAGATTTCAAATGGAGAGAACGGTTGCCTTCACTATCTTCCTCTATGGATCCTTGGATACCAATATTGGATTTGTTAATAAGGCGGGCTAATTTATTCTGAATATCTCCATTGGTATCGTTATTATGAACTGTAAATTGAAACTCGTAATCCATTTCAGAAGTTTCAATATCAAAGGAATAATCTCCAGGAGGTAAATCTAAACGGTCTTTGGGAAGATAGTTCCCCACGTTCCATTGGGGAGAGGCTAGTCTTTGCACTTCAATGTCCAGTGAAGGCATTGGAGAATTTTCCGAAAGAGAACCTACAAAAGAGGCAGATACAATTCCTTCGTCAGAAGATATAGCAAATTTTTTATTGAGCAGCTCCTTTTTTTCAGTGTCAGATAAAGAAGAAATTACATTTTTTAATGCACGGGCATTTTCTTTAATATCCACAGCATATTGCTGGGTTTCTTTGCTCGTATCCACAAAATAAATTGGAGAATCTTTTGCCTGTTTTACAATATTATTATAAATTTTGCGCAGCTCACTCTTCTTATGAGTATCATATGGTGATGTGCTTTTTGGCGCATAGGTTGTTAAATAGTAATTATAAACGTTATTCGTAGTCATGGAATTAATCCAAGCCATAGATACTCCCCCTTCCTCATAATAAAATTTGTTTTTTTAAATTTTACCACATTTTATAAGAAAATACAATAGAATTACAAAAAAGAGTGTTAAAAAAGACATATTACAGTTGACGGATATTGGTGGCTATGATATAGTAAAAAAAGTAGATGGAATGAGGTCTTTTTTTTATGCTCAAATTTATTGTGAAAAAGATAGAATCAGTACGGAGGTGGAAAAATGCGCACAAGAATTACTCTTGCATGTACAGAGTGTAAAAATCGCAACTATGATACAAAGAAAGATAAAAAAGCACATCCAGACAGAATGGAAACAAAGAAATATTGTAAATTTTGTAAGACTCATACATTGCACAAAGAAACAAAATAATTATGAATGAGGATGATTTATGGGAGATTCAACAAATCATAATGAAACTGCTTCTGGCCAGAGGCTTTCAGGTTGGATAAAGGGGCTTAAGCCTGAATTTAAGAAAATATCCTGGACAGATAGAAAAACTCTTGTAAAACAGACAATCGCAGTCACTGTTATTTCCCTCATTATGGGATTGATGATTGCATTGATAGATAAGGTTCTTCAATATGGCATTCATTTCTTAATCGGATAAGTGAGGATAGACGTTATGTCAGAGGCAAACTGGTATGTAGTGCATACTTATTCAGGGTATGAAAATAAAGTAAAAGCCAATATAGAAAAAACAATTGAAAATAGACATCTGGAAGATGAGATTTTAGAAGTGAGAGTTCCCATGCAGGACGTCGTGGAGATGAAAAACGGGGCTAAGAAAGCAGTTCAAAAGAAAATGTTTCCCGGTTATGTGCTTATTAACATGATTATGAACGACGACACATGGTATGTAGTCCGTAATACATGGGGAGTGACAGGCTTTGTTGGGCCTGGTAGTAATGCGGTGCCTTTGACAGAGGAGGAGATGAGGCCCCTTGGAATTAAGGTAGAAGATATTGTTGTTGATTTTAAAGAAGGAGATGTAGTTGTAGTTACAGGAGGCGTGTGGAAGGATACTATTGGAGCCATCCAGAAAATGGACTACAACAAGCAGGCGGCTACCATTAACGTGGAACTTTTTGGAAGAGAGACGCCCGTTGAAATTGGATTTGAAGAAGTAAAAAAGATGTAAGCAGAGGTTCAAGGAGTAAATAAGATGAACTGTGGGAGGGAATATCCCGCCACTACCACATTGAATTAGGAGGTGCCAAACATGGCAAAGAAAGTAGAAGGATATATTAAATTGCAGATTCCTGCTGGAAAGGCAACACCAGCTCCCCCTGTTGGACCAGCCCTTGGTCAGCATGGAGTAAACATTGTCGAATTTACAAAGCAGTTTAATGCAAGAACAGCAGACAAAGGAGACTTAATTATTCCTGTAGTCATTACAGTATATGCAGATAGAAGTTTCAGTTTTATTACAAAGACTCCTCCTGCAGCTGTGCTTTTGAAAAAAGCCTGTAATATTTCCTCTGGTTCTCCAGAGCCCAATAAGACAAAGGTAGCCAAGATTTCAAAGGCAGAGGTGCAAAAGATTGCCGAGATGAAAATGCAAGATCTCAATGCCGGCTCTATAGAGGCAGCAATTAGTATGATCTCAGGAACAGCAAGAAGCATGGGAATCACAGTAGAGGATTAGAAATGCGTGGGAGGGAGTAATCCCGCCACTACCACAAGGAGGTAACAGAGAATGAAACATGGCAAAAGGTATAAAGAGCTTGCAAAGCAAGTGAATCGTACAGCTCAGTACGAAGTAAAGGATGCTATTTCTTTAGTAAAGAAGACTGCAGTGGCAAAGTTTGACGAGACAATTGAAGCTCATATTAGGACAGGATGTGATGGACGTCATGCAGAACAGCAGATCCGAGGAGCTGTTGTACTGCCCAATGGAACGGGGCGTGTTACAAGAGTGCTTGTATTTGCAAAAGGAGATAAAGTAGGAGAGGCAGAAGCGGCAGGAGCAGACTTTGTAGGAGGGGATGAGCTGATTCCCAAAATTCAAAACGAAGGATGGTTAGATTTTGACGTTGTTGTTGCTACTCCTGATATGATGGGTGTAGTAGGACGCCTCGGTAAGATACTGGGGCCTAAAGGATTGATGCCCAATCCTAAGGCTGGAACAGTGACAATGGATGTAACAAAAGCAGTAAATGACATAAAGGCTGGTAAAATTGAATACAGGCTTGACAAAACAAATATTATTCATGTGCCTGTAGGAAAAGCATCTTTTGATGAAGAAAAGTTAGAAGAAAATTTTAATACCCTTATGGAAGCTATTATGAAAGCAAGACCAAGCGCTGTAAAAGGCCAGTTTTTAAGAAGTGTTACTTTATCTTCTACAATGGGACCAGGCATAAAAGTCAGCACTGCAAGATTTTAGAATGTAAATTCAAAGGATGCCGCAAAATATTTTTGCGGCAGTTTTTTTATTGTTAGGGCAGAAGGGCTTTTATTTATATAGAAGGAGTAAAGTAGAGGAATAGAAAGGAAATAAAAATGGATATAAGGAAAACGAAAATGGAGGAATATTATTCTGCACTAAACAGTATAGAGGATAAGCTTGAAGAATTAGACATAGAAACAGCGAATCAGTTGTTAGATCAAATCTTTTCAATGAAGCCTGTAAGATTAAAGTGGTATTTAGTCAAAGCAAAATTAATGTTAAAGGAAGAAAAGACAGTTGACGAGATTGTAGAATTTTTATCCGATAAATGTGCCCCATGGTATGTATATGATGGCGTGGAGGAATATTTCTTGCTCTTAAGCATTTTATCGGAATATAAAGGGGACATAATAGAAAGTAAACGATATCTTTTTTGTCTGGAAAGGCTAAAGGAGCATAGCGGCATAGTTAGCAGCAGGAGAGATGAGACAGAAGAGAAGATAAGAGTATTAGGGGGAAAAATTTTAAAGGCAGACTCCCTTATTTCTATGGAAAAAGAAGTAAGAGAATTAAAAGAGTTATATTATATTAGAGGAAATTTATATGTATATTTACTTTGGGAAATGGTAGGCAGACACCTTTATAAATGGGATAAGGGAGAGGAAAGAACATGGATTAGAGAAAAGATAAATGTGGAATATTATTTTGAAAGACTGACAAGCCAAGATGAAGAGATATTTGTCGTTATAATGGCGTCAAAAAAGGATGAGACAGACTGTCATCTAGCAGCAAGAGGGCTGGAAGAACTAGGGAAAAAAGTATTTCTGTTAAACGCTCCTATTTTGTGGAATAAAGGAAAAGAAGTTACAGAGGCAGCAAAGGCCAGTATTGAGTCTTTGAGAACAGAAAAGGGTTTGAGTACTGCAAATGTATATTTAACAGAAGGGGAAAGCAAGGATACAAGAGGAATTTTATTAGAGCATATTGTAAAAAATTATGCTGCGGAAGAATTAGTCACAATTTTAGGAAAGGGACTCCTTCTTGATCAGATGACAGGGAGTAAAGACATGAGGACAAGAATGGAGCGGCTGACAGAAGTAGATGGGGATCATATGGAACAAAATATGGCGGTAGGAAGATATGGAGATTACCTTTCTTATATTGCCAATATATATAAAACATCCAAAAAGGAAATCGACAAGGAGCTGAATAAAAAACCCTCATGCCGATTTTCCCTCATTATTCCTTGTAAAAATGGAATTCAAACATTGCAGGGTACGCTACAAACATGTTTATATCAAACTTATAAAGGAGATTATGAAATTATTGTTAGCGATAACTGGGATATAGAATGGGAAGGAGAAACACCTATTTATAAGATTTGTAAATCCTTTCATGACCATCGGATAAAGTACCTTCGAGTCCCTAGAAATTTATATCTTACTAGAAATTTTGAATATGCTTTTTTAAAAGCCCAGGGGGAATTTCTCATTTCTATGGGAGCAGACGATGGGATATTGCCCTGGGCTTTGGAAGAATTGGATCAGGTTCTGACAAACTATCCTCATAAGTTTATTTTTACATGGAGAGAACTATTTTATAAATGGCCAGATGTGGCAGGAAGGTATAGTAAATATACAGATAGCTATCGGTTAAAAGGATTTTTAGATTTTCAGAAAGGAAAGCAGGAGGTAGTGACCTATCCAGCAAAGAATATGTTTTTAGGCTGTTGTTTTGAAGATCAAGATTATATATGTTATTTACCTCAATTGTACCATAATTCAGGAATACGCAGAGAATATTTGTCGATATTGTACAAGAAGACAGGAGTATTATGGGCAGGGGTAAGTCAAGATATTTGTATGGCAGTGACGATAGGCAACATTGAGGAAGAACTCAGTTTTATAAATACCCCTCTTACCATAAATGGAGTTAGCAACGAGTCTGTAGGATGCCAAAGTTCCATAGGAAATATTAAATATTGGGAAAAAACTCTTGAAAAAAAATTAAAAAATACACTTGGGCATGGAGTGAGAATCCAAGGATTTATGGAACGTTTTTGTCCTGTTGGTTTGGGGAAATTTATGTCCAGCTTATTCGCATGTATTATGTATGGTCATGCAATAGGAAGCATTCCAGATGAGATGATTGAGCTTATAGACTGGAAAATGATATATTTGAAAATAGCGAATGAATTTGATCAGTGGGATAGCCTTTTTGATAAAAAAGTACATCGACTTCGCTATTCCGTATCCATGCTAGGGGAGGAAGTATTGGAATGGTTTGACAAAAATTATTATGATCATATAATGCAGCCTTGCCTTGTGGAAGATTCAGAAATAGAGGGTGATTTAGAAGGATATTTTGACAATCTTACAGAAGTAAATGGAAAAGAAGAGAAAGTAAAAGAAGATGACATATGTGATATATACAAAGCAGTGCTCTTATTAGAAAAAGCAATGGATAAGGAAGTAGAGTAAAAGATAGTATAAAAAGGAAGTGCAGAAATGGATAAAAGCAAAATAGAGCAGTATTACACTCAGCTTAACATTGTAGAGGAAAGACTTGAGGAATTAGATAAAGAGACAGCAAATCAGCTTCTAGACCAGCTTTTTAAAATAAAACCGGTAAGACTAAAGTGGTATTTAGTAAAAGGAAAACTTATGTTAAAAGAAGGAAAGTCTGTAGATACAGTTGTGGAGTTTCTTATGGATAAATGTGCTCCATGGTATTTATATGAAGGGGTAGAAGAATATTTTCAGCTTCTTATTGCCTTATCAGAGTACAAAGGAGATGCATTAGAAAGCAGAAGATATACTTTTTGGCTAAACAGGATGAAAGAAGTATTCCAAGACAAAAGAGGGGAAAACGATAAGATCGCTGAAGAACGAAACAAATGGGTTAAAAAGACTCTGGAAATGGACAAAATAGGGCTCTTAGAAATAGAAAAATTAAAAGAGTTATATTATATAAGTGGAAATATATATTTATATCTCTTGTGGGAGGAAGCTGGCAGAAAATTATATGGAAAGGAAGGACAGACCCGGCCATGGATTCTTGGAAAAGTGAATGTTGGTTATTTTTATGAGAGACTTATAAGCCAAGAGGAAGACGTATTTATTGTAATGGCTACATCTGATGAGATGGATTGTCAGTTGACAGCCAAGGTTTTAAAGGAGCTGGGGAAAAAAGTCTTTCTTTTGGAAAAACCAATATTGCAAAATGCGATTAATGGGAAGACGTTAGAGAATAGCGTTCAGATTCCCCATATAAAAGAGAAAAAAGGGATTTTGACTGTAAAAGTCTGGGATAGAGGAGAGAAGGGAGATAACAGAGGAGAGCTGTTAGAGTACATTGTAAACAATTATACAAAAGACGGTTTGGCCACTATTTTAGGAAGTGGATTACTTCTAGACCAGATGTCCATGGAAAAAAAGATGCAGCCAAAGCTAGAGCGGCTTACACAAGCCGAGGCTGATTACTTGGAAGAAAATATGGCAGTGGGGAGGTATGGAGATTATCTTGCATATATTGCTCAAATATATAAAATGCCAAAAACGGAAGTGAAAAACTCTCTTTTAAAAAAAACCACCTGCCGTTTTACCATTATTATTCCTTGCAGAGATGGAATACATACATTACATAGCACATTAAAAACATGTTTGAATCAGAGTTATAAGGGAAGGTATGAAGTTTTAGTGAGCGATAACTGGGATGTAGAAGTGAGGGGTGAATCGCCTATCTATGACATTTGTCAAAGCTTCCATGATAACAGAATAAAATATTACAAGGCTCCTAGGAATTTGTCTCTAATGAAAAATTTTGAGTATGCTTTTTTAAAAGCAGAAGGAGAATTTCTGATTGCCATGGGCGCAGATGATGGAATTTTGCCATGGGCATTGGAGGAGTTTGAAAGGGTTCTTCAACGATATCCAGAAAGACTTATTTTTACTTGGATAGAGGAGAACTATAAATGGAGTGATGTATTAGGAGGATATAAGAGGGGAGAGGCTGGAAAAGCAGTTTTGACAGGACATACAGATTTCCAACTTGGAAATCCAGAGACAATTATATATCCAGCAAAGGATGTATTTCTAGACTGTTTTGAAGAATATGGACATGTCACATATTTGCCTCAGCTATATCATAATTCAGGAATACGCAGGGAGTATTTATCTATATTATATGAAACAACAGGAGTATTATGGGCAGGCATAAGCCAGGATATTTGCATGGCGGTTACCATTGGTAATATTGAGGATACTTTATGTTTTATAACAACCCCATTGACAGTGAGCGGAATGAGCGGCGATTCTATAGGATGCCAATGTGTTGTGGGAAATACAAGTTATAACCAAAAAAGCATAGAGGAGAAGATGAAATCCACTTTTCAGCAGGGAATGAGAGTACAGGGATATAAGGAGCGCTTGTTTCCAATAACGAGCGGCTTTATGAGTGGATTTTATGCATGTGTTATGTATGGCAATGCAATAGGATGTATAGATGATAAAATATTAGAAGAACGGGATTGGAAAGAGATGTATCGAAAGGTGGCGATAGAACTGCAAAAGCAGGATATTCTCTATGACGCAAAACTTCATCGCCTCCGGTATGCGGTCTCATTACTTGGAGAGGAGGTGTTGGAATGGTTTGATCAAGCTTTTTATCATGATGCTTTGGAGCTTGCAACAATAGGAGATGAAGATGAGCATATGGAAAATTCACCCTATAGTGAAGTGATCATCATTGACGAAAAGAGAGTAGAGGCAGAGCCTGAAAGCATTATAGATATATACAAAGCAACTCTTTTTTTAGAAAATATGAAAAAAATAAAAAGCTAGTATTAGGTAGTGAAAGGAGTACAAAGATGAATTGGAACGAGATAAGCAGGTTGGAGAATAAGGTTGAGAAATTTTTAAAAGTGTATAGCAAAGAACAAAGAGAAGTAATTTTATATGGGGCAGGTCTAGGAGCCGACTGGGCAATGAGACTTTTGTCAAAGTTTAATATCAAGCCAAGCAAAATTGCTACACAGCAAGGGGGGGGGTATAAGGAATCATTTAAAAATAATAAGCTATGATGAACTATTGAGAGAATATAATAAGAAACTTGTCTATATTGTCATAGCATCTCCCAGATATGAACAGGAAATTTTAGAAAATCTTAGTAAAGACTTTGATTCAAAGAGTATTTTTAGCTTTGAATGCGAGCTTTATTACAGTTATATCCATAATATAAGCCAATATAGAGAATGGATGAGGGAAAAAGAAAAGGATTTTGACAAATTGTATGAAAAACTGGAAGACAACCTATCAAAAAAAACATTGGAAAATGTTTTGAAGGGGAGGATTAGTGGAGATCTTCAGTATTTTCATGAAGTATTTGTACAAGACCAGTATTTTCCTAAGGATATTATAAAGTTGGGCAGTGAGGAAGTGTTCTGTGATGTAGGAGCTTTTAATGGAGATACAACAAAAGGATTTTTAGAAGTGACAAAGGGAAACTATGAAAAGATTTACTGTTTTGAACCAGATAAAAAGGCCTGCATAGACTTACAAAATAGTGTAAAAAATGAGAAGCATATTGAGATAATTCAAAAAGGAGCTTGGGATATAAAGGACAGCCTTTATATTGTAGAAGATAGTGAACATGGAACTTCTAAAGTAGCTGATACAGGGAACTACGCAATAGATTTAGCTCCAATAGATGAATGCATTCAGGAAGGAAAAAGAATTACTTATATTAAAATGGATATAGAAGGAGCAGAAGTAAGGGCATTACAGGGAGCAAAAAGAATTATATGTGAAAATGCGCCTAAATTAGCGATATGTTTATATCATAAAAATGAAGACTTTTTGGAGATACCTAAGTTGCTCTTATCCTTTGTGCCAGATTATAAGTTATATCTTCGCCATCACAATGTATCAGGAACCGAGACAGTCTTGTATGCAGTAAAGTAGGAGAATATATGGCTTTTGGGCCAGGGCCCGTGCAGTCTCTTAATTTAAAGAAGGGACTGCAGAGCCTTGTACTAAATAGCCTTCTTGATCCAGTGAAATTCCTCCATAGGAAATACTTTCCATATACTGTAATATTCTTTCTTTCTCACTTCCGTGGACAAGAGAGGTAGTGCAGTTTTGCTGGATGGCTGGCAGCATTTGATAAGAGGCTATTGTGCCAGACGCAGGATCCAGCTGAACTTTTACGAGACAAGTATCAACTGTTTTGCTATTAAACCAGAAGTTTCCAAGGCTATATAATACAGGTACGTTTTCTATATACTCAAAGCCTTGGAGACAATGGGAATGATCGCCCATAATTAAGTCGGCCCCTGCTAATATGTATTGGGTGGCCAAATCTCTTTGATTTGGCTCAACCAAGGCTACATTCTCACTTCCCCAGTGGACATAGACAATAACAAAATCACTGTTTTTTTCTGCTGTCTTAATAACTTCCAGAAATTTTTCTGGATTTCTTGTGCGCAAAACCCCAGGTTCTGTCTGGGTTGCTTCCTTTGTGTCAGGATTATCCACCCGTTCAATTTGTGTTGCAGCTACATAGGCAATTTTCATGCCATTGGCAATCATATATACAGGAGAGCTGGCCTCTTCAATGTTTCTTCCAGCGCCTACATAAGGAATTCCAGCATTGTTTAACACATCCAAGGAGTCTACAAGAGCATCTGGTCCAAAATCATAGGCATGGTTGTTAGCCAGGGAAACAATGTCCACCCCCATTTGATGGAGTATTTCTACCCGTTCAGGCTTGGCCCGGAAAGTAAACTGCTTGTCAGGTAAAGGTTCTCCCCGATTACTGTAAGGAAACTCGTTGTTGATCATGGTGATATCTGCGGACTGCATTTCAGTGATTAAGTCAGGAGAAAGACAGTCTAAAATTCCTTGGGGGCGAGAACGCAAAGCACCCATGTTCGCCCAGTTATCATCTAAGGAGACGTCACCTCCAAATGTAAGGGTAATGGAATGGGTATCTGCACATTCCTTTCTATAAATATGATGGGAGAGGGCAGTTTCTTCATTAGATAAGATCCCTAGGTAGGAATCGGATAGAACATGATATGTAGCGCCTAAAATAGTATGCCAGGAGGAGTTTTCAAAGGTTTCTGTTTGGACCAAATCTAAAAAAAGAGGAAGATAGGATGGATCGTAAGAAGTTTGTATCCACTGCCAAAACCCTTCTTTGGATGCTTCTGTATATTCTGGATAATTTTTCGCAAAATAATTCGTAAGTGTTGATGTTATCTCCTTAATCTGCCCTTCATCATAGGGGATACTAGAAGAAGAGACGGTTGCTTCCTTTTCATGAAATAAAACCAATTCCTCGTTACTAACAAAGGATTCTGTGTCGGCTACCTTGATAGTAGAAGATAAAGTAGGAGGTTTCATCTTGGAGCATCCAAAGAAAAGAGCAGGGATGAAAAAGAAAAGGAATGTACATTTTAAATGGAAAGATCGTGGTTTCATAAAGGGATAAAGCTCCTTTCTAATAGTTCTTATTTTACATATTATAGTCATTTTCTTTAGGAAATGCAAATTTCAAACATAGTATAGCAAAATAGATAGGAATATATTATAATATCTAAGAATGTTATTTTTTGAGAGTATTTATAAAACACGGAGGTTTTTTCATGAATAGACTTGCTATAGTAGTGCCATGTTATAATGAAGAGGATGTTTTGGATGAGACAATGAGACAGCTGACCCATATTTTAGAAGAACTAATTTGCAAGGAGAAAATTGCAAAAAACAGTTACATTCTCTTTATCAATGATGGAAGCAAGGACAATACATGGGAGAAAATAGAAGAAGGACATCGAAAAAATTCTTATGTCAATGGACTAAAGTTAGCTGGAAATGTGGGACATCAAAATGCACTTGTTGCAGGATTAATGGCTGCAAAGGAAATGTGTGATATATGCATTTCCATTGATGCAGATTTACAAGATGACGTGTTGGTCATTGAAAACATGGTGGATAAGTATAAGGAAGGCTTTGACATTGTATATGGGGTTAGAAGTGCAAGGACGACAGATACATTTTTCAAAAGGACGACAGCCCTTAGTTTTTATAAGGTCATGAAAATGATGGGAATTCGGTCTGTATATAACCATGCGGATTATCGTCTCATGAGTAAGAGAGCATTAGAACATTTAGAGAAATATAAGGAGAGAAATTTATTTCTTAGGGGTATTATTCCTTTAATTGGATATGAGACTACCTGCGTCTATTATGAACGAAAGGAGAGATTTGCCGGAGAGTCAAAATATCCTTTAAAAAAAATGCTTGCCTTTGCCTTTGACGGAATTACTTCATTTAGTATAAAACCAATGATGTTCATTATGATATTGGGTATGATAATTGCAATGATTACTGTTGTAGCTGCTATTTATGCCTTTAGTTCCTATGCATATGGAAGGGTTGTCCAGGGCTGGACTTCTCTTATGCTGTCTTTGTGGTTTATTGGAGGCATGATACTCTTTTCTTTGGGATTGATTGGACAATATATTGGGAAAATTTACATGGAGGTAAAGGAGAGGCCTCGCTATAACATAGAAAAGCTGCTGGTTCATTAGATATGTAGTGAAAAGGAGGATAAGAGGAACATTGAAATATTTTGTGACAGGTGGAGCTGGCTTTATTGGCTCCAATATGACAGATTGGTTATTAAAGTTAGGAAATGAGGTTGTTGTCTATGACAATTTTTCTACTGGGAGAATGGAGTTTTTGAAGGAGGCATGTAAAAGCCCTAAATGTACATTAGTAAGGGGGGATTGTCTGGATGAAGACAAGCTTGCTTCTTCCATGGCAGGATGTGACTTTGTCTTCCACTTTGCAGCCAATGCAGATGTGCGAATGGGATGTGAGCATCCAAAGAAAGACTTAGAGCAAAATACAATGGCTACCTTCCATGTACTGGAGGCTATGAGGGCCAACAATATGAAAACAATTGCCTTTTCATCCACAGGCTCTGTCTATGGAGAGGCAAAGGTCATTCCAACTCCAGAGGACGGGCCATTTCCAATACAGACTTCTCTTTACGGCGCTTCAAAGCTGGCCTGTGAGGGGCTCATTGCTGCGTACTGTGAAGGATTTGGGTTTACATCTTATATATTCCGATTTGTATCTATCTTAGGGGAACGCTATACCCATGGGCATATTTTTGATTTTTACAGGAAATTGAAGGAGGATGAGAGTCAGCTTTATGTTCTTGGAAATGGAAAGCAGAAAAAATCTTATTTATATATTGGAGACTGCTTAAAAGGAATTTTAACAGGAATAGAAAAGGGAGGAAGAGGAGTAAACGTTTTTAATCTGGGAACAGATGAATACTGTGAGGTAAATGATTCCATTAAATGGATAACAAAGAAGCTGGGAGTTTCCCCAAAGTTGTCTTATGCAGGAGGGGAGAGAGGATGGGTTGGAGACAATCCATTTATTTACTTGGATACAAAAAAAATCCAAAATCTTGGATGGAAAGCGGAATATACAATTCAAGAAGGCGTGTTAAAGACCGTAGAGTATTTAGAGAAAAATGAATGGGTCTTTGATATAAGATAACGAAGGAAAGGAAATAGGTATCATCATGATAATTGCCCGTAGTCCTTTAAGAATTTCTCTAGGAGGGGGAGGAACCGATCTTCCTTCTTATTATGAACAGTATGAGGGATTTCTTATCTCAGCGGCGATTGATAAGTATGTATATATTACGTTGCATCAGACGTTTGAGAAGGAGATTTTGCTAAAATATTCACAATTTGAAAAGGTGAAGGAAATTGGAGAAATTAAACATCCTATTATAAGAGAAGCATTACTTATGTTGGATTTTCAAACATCCAATTTAGAAATATGCTCTATGGCAGACATACCTGCTGGAACAGGTCTAGGTTCTTCTGGCAGTTTTACTGTCGCCTTGCTAAAGGCTCTCCATGCCCAAAAAGGAGATATTGTCAGTACAAGGACGTTGGCTGAGGAAGCTTGTGATATTGAGATGGTAAGATTAAGAGAACCTATTGGAAAGCAGGATCAGTATATCGCCGCTTATGGAGGGATTACCTGTATGAGCTTTAAAAAGGACGGCTATGTTTGGGTAGAGCCTTTAAATATTTCCAATGAAACTTTATACAATTTAGAAGATCATTTTATTTTATTTTTTACAGGATTTTCCCGTTCTGCCAGTTCCATTTTAGATGAACAGAATAAAAAGAGTAAAGAAAAGGATGAAGAGATGATAGAAAATCTTCATTTTGTGAAGGAGCTGGGACTAAAAAGTAAGGAAGCTTTGGAAAAAGGTGATTTAAAAGCATTTGCAGAGCTGATGAATGTCCATTGGGAGTATAAGAAAAAACGTTCAAAAGGGATGAGTAATGCCCAGATTGATGAGTGGTATGCACTAGCAATGGAAAATGGAGCCTTAGGGGGGAAAATGATTGGCGCTGGCGGCGGCGGCTTCCTTATGTTTTATACAGAGGATAAGGTAAGGTTACGAAAGGCAATGAGCAAGACGGGAATGACTGAGGTACGCTTCCGCTTTGAAATGGAAGGAGCGAAAATCTTATAGCATGAGTAAGGTTGATGGAAATATAGAAAAGATGCAGGTTGTAGTCTTAATGGGAGGGCTTGGGACAAGGCTTAAAGAGTATACGAGAGATTGCCCTAAGTCTATGGTAGAGGTGGAAGGAAAGCCTTTTTTTGATTATCAGTTAAAGCTCATGGTCAAACAAGGGTTTAAAAAATTCCTTTTTCTTGTAGGATTTGGAGGGGAACAAATAGAAGACTATTATGGAGACGGGGCAGAGCTTGGGATTTCCATCACCTATTGTTACGATGGAGAAAGACTTTTAGGGACTGGAGGGGCTATAAGAAGGGCCTACCATCTCCTGGAAGAAGAATTTATGGTTATATATGGAGATTCTTTTATGGATATTGACTATGAGGAAACCCTATACCGTTTTGCTCATGGGAAAGAAGAAGGGAAAGAATCCTTGATGACTGTGCTGCGAAATGAAAATCATTTTGATAAAAGCAATGTTTTAGTAAAAGATGGAAACTTACTCTTATATGATAAGGACAATCTTATACCAGAAATGGAATATATTGATTATGGCGTATGTCTTTATTTGAAAAAGCTTTGGAAAGACTATGAGGATGGGGCTGTCTTTGATATTTCTAAAATCCAAAAGGAGCAATCCATATTAGGGAAGATGGCAGTCCATATTGTGACAAAACGTTTTTACGAAATTGGATCAAAAAAATCCTTGGAAGAATTTTCAGAATATGTGAGGGAAAGATTCTTGCATTCCCGTCCAGCTGTTTTTTTAGACAGAGATGGGGTAATTAATGAAATTGTATATAATGAGGATATAGAACAACTGGATTCCCCGCTGAAAATTGAAGAGTTCTGTCTCCTTGAAAAGGTAGTGGAAGCATTGCAAATCATACAAGAAAAAGGGTTTTATATTTTCATAGTGACAAATCAGCCAGCTGCTGCAAAGGGGAAAACAAGTCTTAAAAGGCTGTATGATATCAACACATTTTTCTTACAGTTAATGAAAAAAAAAGGAATTCAAATTGAGGATGTTTATATGTGTCCCCACTATGGGACTAAGGGAAAGTATACAAAGGAATTTTTCCTCATTAAAGACTGCGACTGTCGTAAGCCAAAGCCTGGCCTATTAAAAAAAGCAGGAGAGAAGTATTCTATTGACTGGGAAAATTCTTATATGGTGGGAGATTCTTACACAGATATCCTGGCAGGAAAGGCAGCAGGGGTGCATACTGTGTTAATTGGAACAATAAAATGTGATATGTGTAGAATGCTTAAGGAAAATAAACCAGATTTCATTTGTAAAGATTTATATAGTTTTAGCCAGAAACTATAGAAGGGAAAGGAGAGCAGGGGATTGACAAAAGATTATATTTCCCAATATTTAAGGGAGACAAGAGAAATTACAGATAAGATTTCCAAGGAGGAAATTGAAAAGGGAATAGAAATACTACAACGTGTAAAAGACAAGGGAGGACGTTTGTTTCTTCTGGGAGTAGGGGGAAGCGCTGGGAATGCCTCCCATGCTGTTAACGATTTTCGAAAAATTGGAGGAATTGAAGCCTATGCCCCTACAGATAATGTTTCAGAGCTCACTGCCAGAACAAATGATGAGGGGTGGGAAACAACATTTGCAGAATGGTTAAAAATATCAAAAATAAAGGAAGAGGACGTCATTATGGTCTTTTCCGTTGGAGGAGGGAGCGAGGATACATCCCAAAATATTGTAAATGCTTTAAAGCTAGGTAAGGAACAGGGGGCAAAAATTATATCCATTGTGTCTAGAGATGGGGGATATTCGAAAAAAGTTTCTGATTCATGTATTTTAATTCCTGTCGTGGCAGAAACGAGAATTACTCCTCATGCAGAGGGATGGCAGGGAGTTATCTGGCATTTGATGGTCAATGCATTAGTATAAAAAATGCATTCAAAAAAGAAAGGCATGGATATAAAAGATGAAATTTGAGGATTTGTGTATACAAATATTTGCCGATGGAGCAGATATTCAGGAAATGAAAAAGGAGTATGCAAAGGGATATGTAAAAGGTTTTACAACAAATCCGACATTGATGAAAAAGGCAGGGGTAAAAAATTACGTTGCCTTTGCAAAGGAGGCGGTGAGAGAAATACCGGATCTGCCCTTATCTTTGGAAGTTTTTTCTGATGAGTTTGAAATCATGTATAAAGAGGCAAAGGTGATCAGCTCTCTAGGAAAGAATGTTTACGTAAAAATTCCAATTACCAACTCCAAAGGAGATTCCAGTATTCCCCTTATTGGGGAATTATCCAAGGAAGGAATAAAATTAAATGTAACTGCTATGCTGACGGCAAAACAGGCAAGGGAGGCAGCAGAAGTTCTTGCAGATGGAACAAAAAATATTCTTTCTATTTTTGCTGGAAGGATAATGGATACAGGCAGGAATGCAGAACAGATTATGAGGGAGACAGGGGATATATGCAGAACAAAACCTGGAACCCAGTGTTTGTGGGCAAGCTGCAGGGAAGTATATAATATTATACAAGCCCAGCAATACGGTGTAGATATTATTACTGTAACCAATGATATCTTAAAGAAGCTTCCATTACTTGGGAAAGACTTAGAGGAATTATCTTTAGAAACAGTACAAATGTTTACAAGAGATAGTAAAAGTCTGGGATATTCCATTTTAGGATAAAAGGATGAGAAATTTATGAATGGAATTGTTTGACTTTTTACTACAATTGAGTTAGACTTATAGCGGTAGAATATGTTTGGGTTAAGAGGGAAAGGAGAACATAAACTATGCCAATTAGTAAAACTACGAAACAAGTGACAGCTACAAAAGAGCCAGAAGAAAAAAATGATGAGACAGTAATACAAGAAGAAAGTGGGCAAAAGAAAGAGTCTGATTTGGAAAAAAAGGCGCCTGTGAGAAAGACAGCAGCGAAGAGGACTACAAAGACAACAGTAAAAAAAGCAGTTTCTAAAAAAGCGTCAGAGCAAAAGACAGCAGCCAAGGAAGAGATCCATATTCAGTTTATGGGAAAAGATGTATCCAATGAAGAATTAATAAACCGTGCAAAAGAAATTTGGAGTACGGAGACAGGAAAGAAGGTAAGTACAATAAAAAGTCTCCAGTTGTATGTAAAGACAGAGGAAAGCATGGTTTATTTTGTTGTAAACGATGATCCAGCTCATACAGGAAGTTTTTCCATTTAATAAATGCTATCAAAAATCAGTCGAAAGACTGATTTTTTTGATTGTATAGGAAAAGAGAATAAACCACCTGCTAAGCACAACATCATAAACTTAAGAAAACATGCCATGTATTTGAGGGATACTGTACAAAACTTTTTAAAACAAATCTAGTCATCTAAAAATGCCTATTAATTCCCCTGAACTAGAATATAGGCATTTTAAAAACGATTCTTTAGATTATTTTTATATTTATTGGAAAGGTTCTTCCTTCGTTTCTTACAGGGAAGCTCCCTCATGGGCAGAACATAGCGCTCTATTTCCCTCTGCAGATTTGGCCTCCACGTCTCCTCTGTTTGGAATGTCCCGGATCATATCAAATACGAAAACCAGCGCCAAGTAAAAAAAGAATCTATGGACAGATTCCTTGCAATTTTTTCTTTAGTTTATAATGTTGACCTTATCCCATATCATGGCTGTACAGAAAAATAATATAAAATAATAAAAAAGGATAATTTTGTCACAAATCATGTATTTTATTGTCTATATACATATAATAAAAGAAGGAGTACATATAAAAAATTTTGTCGGATTTCCGAGTAGTGGTTGTGGACTTATAAAAGAAGTTGGATTTAGTTGAAAGAAATTTAAATAGAGAAAATGATACATGAGGATTTGGTATTATAGAATTCTATGGTGGAAAGTCAAGTGATGGAGAAAGAGAAGAAGAGTGAATATGCAGAAAAGCATATTGCAATGTAAAACATAATTATAAAAAAGATTTTGAGATAGTACATTAACGATGGGAGAAGTATTTATGGAATATTCATATCGTGATTTTAGTGATAATAAGAAGGATTTAAAATTGATAGAATTTGTGCTAGAAGGAAATGAGTATGCATTAGAGGAATTAATAAAAAAATATCAGAACTTTATTTATAACATAGCATTTAGAATGGTTTTATCGCCATATGATGCAGAGGACATTACACAAGAAATACTTATAAAAATAATTACTAAGTTAGGAACATTCAAGGGGAAAAGCAGTTTTAAAACATGGGTAGGGAAGATAACAGTAAATTATATTTTGAATATGAAAAAAAAGTGGCTTGAAGAGCGATATAAAGAAAAGAAATTATATGAACAGGAGTTAGATAATATTCCCACTGGAGAATTATTTGAAGTTCCTGGTGAAATATGTGCAGAATTTCTTTCGATAGCACCAGCAACATTTCGTAAACGTCTTTCTAGAGCAAGAAGTGATTTATATCAATTTATGAATGAAAGATGTGGATTGGTAGATCCTAAAAATCCATGTCGTTGTATGAAGAAAACAAAAGGTTTTATAGAAGCAGGTTGGGTAGAGCCAAAAACTATGAAATTTTATGCAGAGCATGAGAAAAGAATATATGAATGCCTGGAGGCAAAAGATGATGAATTAAAGAAAATAGAAGATTTTAATTACCGGAATATTATTCAAAGCTTGCCATATATTGACCTTACAATATCAAAGCAAATTGTAAAGGGAATTTTAGAACGAGTAGAAGTAAAAAGGATTTTTAATCTAGGGAGTGGAAATAGTGAAAGAACGGTGTGATTGGGTTAAAGATGAATAATTTTGAAGACGATGTATTTAAATCAGGATTTATAAAACATATTCCTGAATTATTCGAATGGGTGTATAAGGAGGCAGAAGGACAGCCCCTATTAAAAGACGATGATATTTTGAATGATGTTTTAAGAAATGGATTACCAGAAAATCCGTTGAGTATTAGGGACATCGAAAAAAAGATAATGAAATTGTTTAGGACTTATGAATGTAATGTCCTACCTCCTAGATATTTCGGTTATATTACTCCCATACCATTGCCAATAACTATTATAGGAGATTGGTTGGCTCTTTTAGGAAATCAGTGCCCAGGAGCTAGATGAGCGGGACCATTAATAGCAAGAATTGAGGATACTGTAATAAAATGGATAGTTCAATTTGTAGGATTTGGATACAAAGAAATAAATATTCCGCCAGGAATAATAACAAGTGAGGGGTCAAAAGCTGGATGTGTTGTGATTAGAGGAAGTGATTTGCCGATAATAGCATTTGAATTACCTAATAATTTGGTATATAGAAGCCAAGAGTTGATAACAAAGGCGATGGATGAGAATATTGCCTATATGACATTAGTTCAAATAAAAAATAAAGTGTATATTAGAGTTGCGATAAGTAATTATGAAACAAAAATAAGTGATATTTTTTTTAGATTATATTAATAAATTTATTGAAAAGGGCTAAGAAATATGGAAATTATGAAAGCGAAAGATATAATTAAGATTTGTCATGAAAGACTTCCTGGAACAGTTATCGTAGATGCTTGGGGAGAACGAGGAATTTTCTATAATCCGGAGGAAAAATTAAAAAGAGGGGTATATGTAATGACTGTTAAACAAAAGGATGGGGATAATGATAAGAGTTCACAATTAAATCGGGAAGGTATCTATAGAATCAATACTGGAATTAGTAAATTTAGATTTAAAGAAACATTTGGATATATACCAGCAAGACCAGAGGCAGGTGGCATAGTGGATATGCCCTATGATTTTACAGTGGAGAATAAAATTATTCCTCATCCAGTATATGCATGGATGGGATGGATTTGTGTTTTGAATCCAGCAGAAAAGACTTTTGAAAAGTTTATGGAGTATATAGATGAATCATATGAAATGGCAAAAGTAAAATATCAAAAAAGAGTTAAATAGAGAAATAATTGAGAAGTAATAGTGTTGATTAATATAAAAGAAGAAAAAAGGCTGGTAGAGCTGGAAGCATTACCAGAAAGTGACGATTGGAGTTTTAAAGAGCAGGGAATTACTAGTATATCAATAGCATTGTTACCATCAAATGATGTTGATATATTAAAGCAGCATGAGAACTTATTAGAACTATTTTTTAATGCTGAAAAAAGAAAAGAATTATTTGAGGAATTAACCATAGTTAAAACAACTCATGGGGGAAGTTTAGATGATATTGAAATAATACAATACAAGAATATGTGTAGGATATTTGAATTTGTAAGGCTATTATTATTTGAGCTGGAACGTATAAGCATAGAATTCCCTAACTAACTGTACTATTGAAATTGCAACATCTATGAACTTTAGTTATTAAGGAATACTAGAATGTAAGAGATATAATTTAAATATTAAGTATATATGAAAAATTAGTATGTAAGGTAGTGTAAAATAGTTTTTGTTTTTTATGGCAATAGCTAAGGAGCAGATTCGACAAATTATTTCTCAAAACTTTTCAAAGAGTGCTTCAAAGATTTCTATTTCTAACTTTTTATATTTTAGTACAAATCCCCGTTTTGCTAATGCCTCTGCATATAACTGGCAGGATACTTCCCATAAAAGTTAAATTTTTCAAGGGTTCCGTATACCTGCTGGTAGGTTACCTACATTTTCCAGGATTTTGTCAGGCTTATCCATATGTGGCATCCCCATAAGATTGGATGAAAACTGTATTTACAGCCATTACTTATAGAAAGTTTGGATTTCTCATAAGTTTGAATTTTCCCACAATGCTGACTACGACGGAATCTCGCTCATTCATATATCAATACTTATGATTTTATTTGCAATAATGCTGATATAATTTATATGTTTTTTGCTTCATTAGCTCTATAAGCTCTACTGGTTCTAATACAGTTGCATTGTTACCAAATGACAGAAAATAATCAGCGACCCAATTCAATGTTGTATGACGTATTTCCATGTCAATTATGCCACCGCCTGTTGCGAAAGTTTTTAAACCTCTTGCCAGTAAAAATTCAGTTTCGCAGCGTTTTATTCCTATATCTGTTAGCTGGATTTTTATGTGATAATCATTCCCCACGACTAATGTTTCAAGATATTCTTGGATAGATGAGGGAATAGGATATTTCCCTTTGGCATAAGGCTTTTCTTCTATGATCTCTTTGATACGGTCGACACGGAACTCTCTGATTTGATTTGCAACTGTACAATATGCAGGACAATACCAAAGTCCATTCATAGCATATAGCCCAATAGGTATAATCGTGCGTATGCTTTCGGAATGTATTGATGAATATCGTATGGTTGCTGAATGGCGATTTATAGAAATATGAAACATTGATTTAAGTAATGGAGAATTGCAATGCCTGTCTGGAATCCAAAATATTATTTTGTTTTGAATTTGTGTGATACTGTTTTGTAATGTCTAAAGGCAGACAATTCAAAAATTTTTTAAGGACGGATATTGTTTCCTGTTCAAAAGGTAAATCGTGATAGAATTTCAATGCTTGACAAGCAAAAAATATAGCTTTGGCTTCACTCTCTGAAAAAGTGATAGGCGGCAAAATTCGCTCTTTCAATATATGGTATCCACCTGCTGCACCAACTTCAGAATAAAGAGGAAATCCGGCTTTTTCTAATTCTTGTAAGTCACGGAGTATCGTTCTTTTTGACACAGAAAATTCCTTTGCTAATTCGCCTACTGTAAAATCTTTTTTTGCATTTATTGTTATCATCATTTCAATAAGCCGTTCTGCTTTTGACATTT
>CANOLZ010000019.1 GCA_947567075.1 uncultured bacterium | reverse complement strand
ATCCATATAGAACAGCTGGAAAAAGAAGATGTGGAGCAGTTAAATAAATACCATGAAGAAGTTTTTGAAAAACTTTCTCCCTACTTAACAAAAGAAGAGAAGGATTGGCTTGCAATAGAAACGAAAAAAATTTCAAGGAAGAATGCTTAAGGTAGAAGCATTCTTCCTTCCGTTTCGTGTCAATGGAAGAAATGTAAATTTTATATGAATTCCCCTTGTTTTCTTGACTTTAAAACATGAATTTGAGATAATAACAGAAGTGGAATGATTCTATTCAAATTTCAAAGGAGGATACAGAATGTCAACCAAAGCATATTATCCAATCAATGAGATTGGCGCTGGAAAACCAGGATTTTCAAAGACCCGTTCTATTATTGAAGCGGCGTTTTACGGGAACAATGTAGTAAAAGTAAATACACTAAAAGAGGCATATGAGTTGGCTAAAAACTCACCGGGAACTGTGATTACGGACATGCCAGTATATAGAGGAGAAGAATTTGGACTGGAAAAAGACGCAAAAGTCCTTTTATTCAATGATGGAGCCATTACCGGACGTTATGCAGCTGCAAGACGTATTGCGGGAGAACCAGGAGTAGACTGTGGAGCTCTTGATAAAGTGGCTATGGATGCTATTTATGAATCTCGTTGGAAAACAATGTACCATGCTGAGGCATATGTAGGACTGGATCCAGAGTTTATGGTAAAAGCCCATCTGTTAATTCCAGAAGGGGAAGAGAACATTATGTATTCCTGGCTTTTGAACTTCCAGTACTTGTCAGATGAATATGTAAAAATGTATAAGGAGTCTAAGCCTGTAGGAGATGGAAAAGAGGCAGATATTTTCATTTTCTCTGATCCTCAGTGGACGCCTGTAGCCCGTCCTGGTGTGGACTTAAGCTGTTTAAGCGATCCTCAGACTTTATGCTATTTTAATACGGAAGAAAACTGTGCTTGTATTTTAGGTATGAGATATTTTGGAGAGCATAAGAAAGGCACATTGACTATGGCTTGGGCAGTGGCAAATCGCAATGGATATGCTTCCTGCCATGGTGGACAGAAAGAATACACATTGGCAGATGGAAAAAAATATGTTGCTTCTGTATATGGACTTTCCGGATCCGGAAAATCTACATTGACCCATGCAAAGCATGATGGAAAATATGGTGTCAAGGTTCTTCATGATGATGCCTTTATTATTAATACAGATACTTGCGCTTCCATTGCTTTGGAGCCTACTTATTTTGATAAAACCCAGGATTATCCTACAGGATGTCCAGATAACCAGTATTTACTCACAGTTATGAATAACAGCGCAACTTTGGATGAAGACGGAAAAATTCAGTTGGTGACAGAAGATATTCGAAATGGAAACGGAAGAGCTATTAAATCAAAATTATGGTCTCCAAATAGGGTAGATAAAATTGACGAGCCAGTGAATGCTATTTTCTGGATTATGAAAGATCCTACCATTCCTCCTATTGTGAAATTAAAAGGAGCTGCCTTGGCTTCTGTTATGGGGGCTACATTGGCTACAAAGAGATCTTCTGCAGAAAGACTGGCTGCTGGAGTAGATCCAAATGCCTTGGTTGTTGTTCCTTATGCCAATCCCTTTAGAACTTATCCTCTTTCCAATGACTATGATAAGTTTAAAAAATTAGTGGCTGAGAAAAATGTTGACTGTTATATTATTAACACAGGAGACTTTATGGGCAAAAAAGTTCAGCCAAAAGACACATTAGGAATTTTAGAGTGCATTGTGGAGGGAAAAGCTTCCTTTAAACAGTGGGGACCTTTCTCTGACATTGAGATTATGGATTGGGAAGGATTTATTCCTGATTTGAAGGATAAAGAATATGTTGAGCAGTTGAAAGCAAGATTCCAGGATCGCTTGAATTTTGTAAATTCTATGGATACTGCAAAGGATGGATATGACAAACTGCCTAAAGAGGCAGCAGAGGCAATCAAAAAAATTGTAGATGAGGCATCCGCTTTATAAATGCTTTCTTCATAATCAAGGACGCCATTGACATAAAGATGGCCTTTTCGTATAATACTATGAAAAAAGGTTGATGAATAGCGCAATAATAAATAATAAAAAGAGAGGATAGCACAGTAGTGTTATAACTCTCTTTTTAAATGGGCATTCTTTCTATAAAAGAAGGGGAGTTCATATGGTAAAAAAAAAGGAAGAACAAAGAAAAGGGCTTTTGGCAGTGAGTTTAGGAATCAGTTGCAAAGATACTAAGAAAGAGTTTATCAGTCCAATGGAATTTTGTTTTCAAAATGCATTTCCAGAAAGAAAGATTTATAAAGCTTTCTCAAGTGATATAATTCGGGCAAGGATAAAAGAACGTCAGGGATTAGTTCTTCCCAATATAGGTATGGCAATGGAAGAGATGCTTAGGGAGAAAGTAACCCATGTCATTGTACAGCCTACTTATATATGGAGGGGCATAGAGTATGATAAGATGCGAAAGGAGGTAGAAAAATATAAGGGAGAGTTTCATGAATTGAAGCTGGGAAGCCCTCTTTTGTCTTCTTTCAAAGATATTCAGAAAGTCATCTCTATTCTTATGAAGGAATACAGGAATATACCTTTAGAGGAAGGAATAGTATTTGTGGGCCATGGAAGTGTATTGAAAAAAAGCAATGTATATACTGCTTTTGATATTTCTTTAAAAGAAGCTGGATATAGAAATGCATGGATGACTGTATTAAAGGGAGAACCTAGTTTTTATACAATGATAAATAAAATAAAAACTCTTCAAATTCATAAAATTCACCTCATACCTCTTATGATCTCCCCAGGAATCCATGTTTTTCGGGACATAGAAGGAGGGGAAGGTTCTTTGGCTTCTTTGCTTACAAAGAAAGGATTTCAAGTGCAGTGCTATAAGAAAGGACTGGGAGAATATAAAGGGATAAGAGAACAGTTTGTCTCCCTGGCACAGGGGGCAGAAAGAATGGAAAGGGGGGAATAAAGGAAAATGATACAGATGATTGGCACCGATTATCAATTAGCCAAGGTGGAACAAAGAGAGAAGTTTTCTATGACAAAAAAGGAATGTGCAAAAGTCATACAAAAGCTTATGGAAAAAGAAGGGGTTTTGGGTTGTGTTCTTTTATCAACTTGTAATCGGACAGAGCTTTATGTGAGCAGTATAGGAACAATGTCCTTGCCTTTAATCAAAATATTTTGGGATATACAGGGAAACTTAGAGGAGGAAGACAAAGCTTATATTGCCCAGTATGAGGAGGAAGAGGCAGTAAGACATTTATATCACGTTTGTTTAGGGCTTTGCTCCCAAGTTCTTGGCGATGAGCAGATTATTGGCCAGGTAGGAGAAGCTCTCCAATGGTCCAGAGAAAATAAAGGGACAAATCAAGAACTGGAAGTATTGTTTCGAATAGGAATGACAGGGGCTAAAGATATAAAAAGGCAAATTCCTTTTTTTCCAAAAAGTCCTTCTTTAGTTAGTAAGTCTATCCAAATGCTAAAAAACAAAGGCCTTCTTTTACAAGGGAAAAAATGTTTAGTTATTGGCAATGGAGCTATGGGCAAGCTAGCCGCTGTCAAACTTATAGAAGAAGGGGCAGATGTGACAGTAACTGTGAGACAGTATCGAAGCGGCCATGTGGAAATAACAAAAGGAGCGAAGGTAATTTTATATGGAGATAGAATGTCCCTGTTAAAAGAATGTTCCTTTATTGTCAGCGCCACCCAAAGCCCTAATTATACCATTACCCAAGAAGAAGTGATGAAGGCAGGAGGAAAAAACTCCCTTATCTTTTTAGATTTGGCTATGCCAAGGGACATTGAGCCAAAAGTAGGGGAGCTTCCTTGGGCTTGTGTATATTCTTTAGATTCCTTAGAGGAAGAAGTATACGATGAAGAAACAAAGAAACATATTTCCATGGCAAAAGAGAAGGCAGAGGAAATGGCAAAAAAATTTTTTACTTGGAAGGAAGGCAGAGACTTCTTGCCCAATATTGAATGGATTATGGAAGAGAGTGAAAAAGATTTTCTTTTTCGAACAAGGAAATTATTTTCTTCCATTGAAAATAGAGAGGAAAGACAAAAGATACAAGAACAGGCAGCAAGAGCAGCAAAAAAGGTGAGCGGAAGACTTTTATTCCAACTAAGAGATAAATTAAAGCCAGAAGAGTTTCGCCACTGTTTAGATGCTTTGGAGGATGTATATGGAAGATGAATCTTTGTATTTTCCCTTATTTTTCTCCTTGGAACATAAGAATGTACTTATTGTAGGAGGGGGAAAGGTAGGTACAAGAAGAGCAAAAGCATTGATCCCTTTTTGTAAACATATAACTATTGTTTCCTTGGAGTTTTCTAAGGAGCTAATGGAAATCGTAAGAAAGGAAAGGGGAATAACTCTTATAAAAGATTATTTTCGGGCTGACCTGTTAAAAACTCCTTTTTTTGTTTTAGCTGCCACAGACAATCCGTCAGTGAATGAAGAAATTATAGCAGAATGTAGAAAAAGAGAGATTTTTGTAAACCATGGAGGAAATAAAACACAATGTGATTTTTATTTTCCAGGAATTGCTAGGAAAGGCTCTCTTGTCCTGGGGGTTACTTCAGGAGGGAAAGATCATAAGGAAGTAAAAGAGACAACGCATTGGATCCAAAGGAGGTTAGACAGTGAAGAATTTTGTACGGACAAGAAGGCTAAGGACATATGAAACAATAAGAAAAATGGTGAGAGAGACGAGAATGTCTCCTTCTTCCTTGATATATCCTCTTTTTCTTGTAGAGGGGGAAGGAATCAAAGAAGAAATTCCTTCTATGGAAGGACAGTACCGTTATAGTGTAGATCGCTTAGGAGAACCTTTGGAAGAAATAGAAAAAGCGGGAGTGAATAGTATTTTACTCTATGGAATACCAAAGACAAAGGATGAAGAAGGAAGGGGAGCCTATGACGATGAGGGAGTTGTGCAACAAGGCTTAAGAGCAATAAAAAAACGTTATCCAAAGCTTTATGTAGTGACAGACGTTTGTATGTGTGAATATACTTCCCATGGACATTGTGGTATAGTAAAAGGGAACTATGTAGATAACGACGCCACCTTAAAAAAGCTTTCAAAAATAGCTCTTTCCCATGTGAGGGCAGGGGCAGATATGGTTGCACCTTCCGATATGATGGATGGAAGAGTGAAAGTGATTCGTAAAAAATTAGATGAATGTGGATATACCCAGATTCCTATTTTATCTTATGGGGCCAAATATGCCTCTAGTTTTTATAAACCTTTTCGAGAGGCAGCAAACTCTGCCCCTCTTTTTGGGGATAGAAAAACTTATCAAATGGACTATCATAACCGAAAAGAGGGAATTCGAGAATGCATGTTGGATGTGGAAGAGGGGGCAGATATAATTATGGTAAAGCCAGCCCTTGCTTATTTAGATGTCATTCAAGAAGTGTCAGAGAGAATACCTGTTCCAGTAGCTGCTTACAGCGTTAGCGGAGAATATGCCATGGTAAAGGCAGGAGCAAGGGCAGGATGCTTGGATGAAGGAGAGCTTATTTGTGAGATGGCAGTAAGCGCTTATCGGGCAGGGGCAGATATTTATATTTCATATTTTGCAAAAGAGTTGGCAATGTATATGAGGGAAGGAAGAATTGGCTAATGGGAAAGACAGATCAACTATTTATGGAAGCTTCATACTACATACCAGGAGGGGTAAACAGTCCAGTGAGGGCCTGCCTCTTTGTTGGGGAGAGACCTCGCTTTATTCAAAAGTCTAAGGGAGCTTATCTCTGGGACATAGAAGGACAAAAATATATTGATTATGTAGGCTCTTTTGGGCCAATGATTTTAGGCCACAACAACGAGATGGTAAGAGAGGCAGTAATAAAAGCAGCAGAGGAAGGACTAAGCTATGGTGGAACGACAACGAGAGAAGTGGATATGGCAAGGCTTATGTGTACTTTACTCCCCCACCTGGATATGGTACGTATGGTTAATTCTGGGACCGAGGCGGTTATGAGCGCTGTCAGGACAGCAAGGGGATATACAGGACGAAACAAAATTTTAAAGTTTACAGGCTGTTACCATGGACATAGTGACAGTCTTCTTGCAGAAGCTGGCTCTGGCATTATGACAGCAGGGCTTCCGTCTAGCGCAGGCGTTCCAAAAGGATGTGTACAAGATACAATAAGTCTTTCTTATAATGATTTAGAAGGGGTGAAGAAAGCCTTTTCCTTGTATCCAGAACAAATTGCCTGTGTCCTTGTAGAGCCTGTTGCCGCCAATATGGGAGTCGTCCTTCCTAAGGAAGGATTTCTTGAAGGACTGCGAAGTATTTGTACAAAGGAGGGGGCTCTCCTTATTTCGATGAGGTTATTACAGGATTTCGTCTGTCTATAGAAGGAGGGGCAGGGTATTTTCAAATAGAGCCAGATTTATGTACATTTGGGAAAATCATAGGGGCAGGAATGCCCATTGGCGCCTATGGGGGCAGGAGGGATATTATGGAGTGGGTGGCTCCTTTAGGACCTGTCTACCAAGCAGGAACTTTAAGTGGAAATCCCATTGCCATGGCTGCAGGAATCGCTCAGCTTACATTATTGAAAGAAGATACTTCCCTTTATGAAGAGCTGGAAAAAAAGACCAATGATTTTTTTGAGAAAGTGAAGAAAATGGCAGAAGAAAAAGAAATACCTTTACAAATTCATCATATAGGGTCTATAGGAAGTATTTTCTTTACAAAAAAGAAGGTAACGGACTATGAAGGGGCAAGTACATCGAACAGGGAAGTTTATGCAGATTATTATAAATACATGTTGGACAAGGGGATTTATCTGCCTCCTTCCCCCTTTGAGGCCATGTTTTTCTCAAAGGCTCATGGGGAAGAGGAACTTTGGAAAACATGGGAATCTTTAGAATCATATTTTTTAAAAGATGGAAATTGGTATGGACAGATATAAGACATAATGTTCAGAGAAAGGATTAGAGAAATGAAAACAATTTGCATAGGTACAAGAAAGAGTAAGCTGGCTGTTATACAGGGAGAGATTGTCAAAAGAAGCCTTTTAGCCGCCTTTCCAGATTTATCCGTTCATATAAAAACCTATTCTACAAAAGGAGATAAGCATTTGGAAAAGCCTTTGTATACATTAGGAGGCAAGGGGGTTTTTACAAAGGAACTGGAGGAAGCCTTAATAAAAGGGGAAATTGACTTGGCAGTGCATAGTGCAAAGGATGTACCTATGGAAATTCCAGATAGTTTGTGTCTTTGTTCTGTTTTAGAAAGAGAGGATGGAAGAGATGTTCTAGTAAGTCTTAGAAAAGAGAAGATTGGACGTGATGAGAATGTCTTTATTGGAACAAGTAGTTTGCGCAGAGCTATACAAATAAAAAGTCAGTATCCCAATGGAGTCCTTTGCAATATAAGGGGAAATGTAGATACAAGGCTAAAAAAGTTAAAAGATGGAGAGTGCCAGCTGCTTTTGCTGGCAGGAGCAGGGCTTAAACGGTTGGGATATGACATGGATAAAAAAGAAGGGGAATATACAATGACTCCTTTGCCAAGAACAGCCTTTCTGCCTGCCCCAGGGCAAGGAATTTTGGCAGTAGAAATAAGGAAAGACAGTCCTTATTTAAAATATATTAAAAAAATTTCCCACAAAGAAACAGAAGGAGAGATGATAGCAGAGCGGGCTTTTTTAAAAAAGCTTGGGGGAGGCTGCAATGCACCAACAGGAGCTTATGCCAAAATAAAGGGAGATACTTTGTTCATGGAAGGGTTTTATGCAAAAAAAGGAAAGGAAAAGAGGACAGCTTCCTTCCAAGTAAAACTTCCCATGGAGGAAGAAAGATTTTTAGAACAGGCAGAAAACGCCGGAAAAAGCCTTGCCTGTAAGCTGACCTTTGGAAAAGTATGGATTGTAGGGGCAGGGCCAGGGGATAGAAGGCTCATTACAAAAAAGGGATTGCATTGTCTACAAAATGCCCAAGTGATTGTATATGATCATTTCATTTCTCCTTCCCTTCTTATGGAAGGAAGAAAAGATGCAGAACTGATTTATGCAGGGAAAAGAGCTGGATATCATCATATGGAACAAGAGGAGATAAACCAGCTTCTTATTCAAAAGGCAAAGGAAGGAAAAGACGTCCTTCGATTGAAGGGAGGAGATCCCTTTGTGTTTGGGAGAGGTTCTGAGGAGGCCGCTTCCTTAAAAAAGGCGGGTATATGTTTTGAGATTGTGCCTGGTGTTTCTTCTGCCTATTCTGTTCCAGCTTATGGGGGCATACCAGTGACGGATAGAAATTATGGTTCAGGCTTTTTCGTGGCCACAGGACATAGAAGAGGAGAAAAGGCAGAAAAGCCATCTAGTTGTGAGAAAGATACGAAGGTATATTTAATGGGACTTAGAACCGTGGAGGAGGTAACAAAAGATCTTATATCCCAGGGAGTGGACGAGAACACAAAAGCAGCGATTATAAGTAAGGGGACAACATCTAGACAAAAATGTATTACTGGAACTTTATGTTCCATCCCTTCTTTGGCAGAGAGGGAAAAATTAGAGACGCCAGCAGTTGTCATTGTGGGAAATATTGTGGAGAGAAGAGAGCAGATATCTTGGTTTGAAGAAGGATTTCTCCATGGAATAAAAGTAATGCTGACAGGAACAAAATATTTCACAAAAAAGTTGAGTGTTCTTCTGGAGGAAAAGGGCGCCGAGACAGTTTGCCTGGGACTTATTGAGACACAGCCAATAAAAAGCAAAGTCTTAGAGGAAGCTCTTTCCCATATGGAAAATTATGACTATCTCATATTTACAAGTAGCAACGGAGTAGGTTATTTTCTAGAGCAGCTAAAAGATTTGGGAAAAGATATACGATCCATAGGCAACGTAAAGATAGGGGCTATTGGTCAGGGGACAAAAGAAACATTAAATCAGGCAGGACTTACTTGTCCTATTCTACCATTGGAATATACTTCTGCCTCTCTTTCCAAGAAACTTACCCTTCTGGCAAAGGAAAAGGATCGGTTTCTTCTTCTTAGGGCAAGGGAGTCTTCTTCTGTTTTGCCAAAGGCATTGGAAAAGGCAGGAATATTTTATGAAGATATTCCCCTTTATGAAACATTCCAGGATAGGAGGAAAGAAGAACTGCTCCTTCGTTCCATAGAAGATGTAGATTACATTGTATTTGCCAGTGGGGAGGCGGCGTTCGCTTATAATAAAATGGCAGGGGAGAAAAAGACACCTGGAAGGTTTGTAGCCATTGGCCCAGTGACAGCTGGAAAGATGAGGGAACTTTCCATGGAAGTCCATGTAGAGGCAGGGGAGGCTAGTGCAGAAGGAATTGTCCATGCTATTGTGGAGGATGTTTTAAGATGAAAAGTCCATGGAAAAAGGTTTTTGTTCTATTTCTTATTCTCACTGGAATCAATGGTTGTGGAGAGAAGGAAGAAGTAGAAAATAGGCAGATGGCTAATATCCAGGAAGATAGACAGGAGGAAAAAAATCAGTCTTTGGAAATTGCAAATCTTTACAAAGATATATATGAACAGGCAGTCAGAGATCACACAGTGGGAAACCTGAAAGTGACCAAAGCGATTGTACAACGTCTTGGGGAAGGGGGATATACAGCCACAGATGCAGAAAATGAAAATCAGGTGAATATGTCAAATCCCCAAAAGATAGAACAATTTTGTCAAAAGGTTAGAGGAGGGGAGGAGGATGATGTAACCTTTTTTTGTATTGGAAGAGATGGGGGATTTGTCCAGTTTGACTTAACGACAAGGGAGGGACACATATCGGTTACAAGAACGGTTCTTTCATGGGTGGATAACGAACCAAGGGTAACATATGAAGACAGCTATGAAGCATATAAATGGACGGATTTAGGAGATGGATATTTGTTTTTTGAACAATACTTTCCCCAAGGTTATGATGGGGCACCTGGATATACAGCTGTAAGGATACAGCCTTTGGATGAAATGTGCAGAGAGTGGAACCGAAAATATATCCTTCCCATTAGCTATGAGAATAACGACTTTTTTTTAAATAATTGGAAGGAAGGAGATTGGGATAAATTAAACTTTAACGACTTATTTCATGCCCTGTATCCTTATGTATATAAAAGAAGAATCCCTTATGAAAAGTCTGTGGATGGAGAGGTGTATCAAGTACCCGCAAAGGAATTTGAGACAGTCATTCAATCTTTTTTTTCTATTGATAAAGAAACTTTACAAAAGGTAGCAGCCTATAGGGAAGAATCCCAATGTTATTTGTACCACACAAGAGGCTTTTATGATAATGTAGGCAGTCCCACCTTACCTTATCCAGAAGTAACAGCATGTAAAGAACAAGGAGATGGCACTTTGATTCTTACAGTGAATACAGTCTGGCCTGTAAGACATTTATCAAAGGCCATGTCTCATGAAGTTGTCGTGCGTAAACTGGAGGATGGGAGCTTTCAATATATTTCGAATAAAGTTCTTCAAGAAGAGGAGACTTTAGAGCCAAGCTGGTATACAGAACAATTAGACTATTCTTTTTATGATTTATTCCAGAGAAAGAAGGACAAATATAGTTGTAATTTTTTATAAAAGAGGATATAATAAAAGAAGCCTGAAATGTACGATAAATCTTGTTATTTTGAACCTACATTTACTTTAAACGGGATTCTTATATTGCCTTATTAATGTCAGGCCTCCATTAGCCAGAGGAAGGCAGAGGTAAGGTTGCGGTTACCCACCTAGCTTCGCTAGGAGTCAAAATACAAGATGCGGCATTTTGGGTGCTTGAATGTAAATAGGAAAACGAATCAAATCTATATTGGATGAATAAAGAAAAAGGTAACATAAAGAATGTTGAGATTAAGAGAGCGTATGATTTACAACAGTAAGGTTGTTGTATTGTATGTTCTTTTTTGACTTTATAGGGAATGCATAGATTTGCAGAGAGAGGTGAAAAAGATAGTTATAGATCAGAAATTTTATGATATGATTAAAAGCAATCCAATGATTGGAGCCATAACAGGATAGACAGCATGAAGAAATACTGTAAATTGGAAGATATACCCAACGAAAATACCTGTCATAGCAGGTGGGCTGATCCGTAACAAGGATTCCATGTTTGGGTCTTTATCTAAAGACACCATTACAGTTCTCACGACGGCGCAAAATGTATGGACTAAATCACCGAAAACAACGGCAGTTTACGATAAAATAGTTTCATGAATTCCCAAAACTATGTACAATAAAAGGAGGAAAGGGATATGGAAAAGTATATCATGGCTTTGGATGCAGGGACAACAAGTAACCGATGTATTCTTTTTAATGAAAAGGGTAAAATGTGCAGCGTGGCACAAAGGGAGTTTACCCAGTATTTCCCTAAGCCAGGCTGGGTTGAGCATGACCCGGATGAGATATGGGCAAGTCAGCTTGGTGTAGCAGTGGAAGCTATGAACATGATAGGGGCAACAGCAGAGGATATTGGAGCAATCGGTATTACAAACCAAAGAGAGACAGCAATTGTTTGGGATAAGAACACAGGGGCTCCTGTTTATCATGCTATTGTATGGCAGTGTCGCAGAACATCCGAGTACTGTGATTTTTTAAAAGAAAAAGGATTCACAAATAAGTTTCAGGAGAAGACAGGTCTGGTTATTGACGCTTATTTTTCTGCAACAAAGGTAAAATGGATATTAGATCATGTGCCAGGAGCAAGAAAAAAGGCGGAAAATGGGGAATTATTGTTTGGCACAGTGGAGACATGGCTTATTTGGAAACTAACAAAAGGAGCTGTCCATGTAACAGATTACTCCAATGCTTCACGTACGATGATGTTCAACATTCATACATTAGAATGGGATGAGGAGATTCTTGAAGAACTGAATATTCCAAAAAGTATGCTGCCCAAAGCAAAACCATCAAGCTGGATCTATGGAATGACAGATCCATCCTTTTTTGGGGGAGAAATCCCCATTGCAGGGGCAGCAGGAGACCAACAGTCAGCATTATTTGGACAGACCTGTTTTACTCCAGGAGAGGCTAAAAATACCTATGGTACAGGATGTTTCTTGCTTATGAACACAGGAGAAAAACCTGTGTTCTCAAAAAATGGTCTGGTAACGACCATTGCCTGGGGACTAGATGGAAAAGTGACTTATGCTCTTGAAGGTTCTATTTTTGTGGCAGGGGCGGCCGTGCAATGGTTACGTGATGAGATGAAAATGATTGACCAAGCGTCAGATTCTGAATATATGGCAAAGAAAGTAAAAGATACAAATGGATGCTATGTTGTGCCGGCATTTACAGGACTTGGGGCTCCTCATTGGGATCCCTATGCAAGGGGAACCATGGTAGGTATTACCAGAGGTGTTAATAAATATCATATTATCCGTGCCACATTAGAATCCATTGCCTATCAGGTAAATGATGTATTGACAGCAATGAAAGGGGATTCTTTCATAAATCTTGCTGCCCTTAAAGTGGATGGAGGTGCAAGTGCAAATGATTTCCTTATGCAAACACAGGCAGATATTATCAACGCCCCTGTAAACCGTCCCCAATGTGTAGAAACAACAGCTATGGGAGCTGCCTATTTGGCAGGTCTTGCCGTAGGATACTGGGCAGATAAGGAAGATGTTATTAAGAACTGGAAAATTGACAAAACATTTAAACCTTCCATCAAGGAAGAGGACAGGGCAGGGAGAATAAAAGGATGGAACAAAGCAGTGAAATATGCCTATGGATGGGCAAAGGAAGAGTAAGCTCTCCTTTGCTGCAAAATGTTTCGGAACCATACGGCTGATTCTTTGACACTTTTCCAGTAGTATTACTGTAGGGGGCAATTTCCTGGTAAGTGATTGGTAAAACAAAAGGGGGAATTCCATGGGAGAAAAAGCTTAGTAAAAGCCACATATATAATAGGGGCTTATTGGCTTTGCTTTTTTACATCCTTTAATTTATAGATAAAAAAAGGAGAAAAAACATGTTTGATTATGATGTAATGATAATTGGCGGGGGAGTATCTGGATGTGCTTGTGCAAGAGAATTATCCCGTTACAAAGTAAAAGTATGTGTATTAGAAAAAGAAGAGGATGTATGTAGTGGTACATCAAAGGCAAATAGTGGAATAGTCCATGGAGGTTATGACGCTCTAACAGGTTCGCTAAAAGCAAAATTAAATATACGTGGAAATGAGATGATGGAACAGCTATCAAAGGATCTGGATTTTCCCTTTAAAAGAAATGGCTCACTGGTGCTCTGTCTTAATGAGGAAGATATGCCCAATCTAAAAGCTTTGCTTGACAGGGGGATAGCAAATGGAGTAAAAGATCTACAGATTTTAAAGAAAGAGGAAGTTCTTTTTATGGAGCCCAATATTTCTGATGATATTTATGGGGCATTATATTCACCATCTGTCGGCATTGTATGTCCCTTTCATTTAAATATTGCTCTTGCTGAAAATGCCTATGAAAATGGAGTGGAGTTTAAGTTTAACACAGAAGTTTTCCATATCAAAAAAAGGGATGAAGGATATAAGCTTCAGACAAATACAGGAGAATACACAGCAAAATATGTAGTAAATGCAGCAGGCGTCTATGCTGATAAATTCCACAATATGGTAAGTGAAAACAAAATCCATATTACTCCTCGAAAAGGAGAGTATTGTTTGCTGGATAAAAATGCTGGGAAACATGTAAGCAAAACAATATTTGCTCTTCCAGGCAAATATGGAAAAGGAGTTTTAGTGTCACCTACTGTCCATGGCAACCTCATTTTGGGACCTACAGCAATGGACATTGACGAAAAAGAAGGGACAAATACTACAAGGGAAGGTTTGGAGCAAGTACTTAGTAAGGCAAAAAGAATGGTAAAAAATCTGCCAATAAGACAGGTGATTACTTCTTTTGCAGGACTTCGGGCACACGAGGATGGCCATGAATTTATCATTGGGGAACTAGAAGATGCAAAAGGATTTATAGATTGTGCAGGTATTGAATCTCCTGGACTGACAAGCTGCCCTGCAATTGGTGAGATGGTTACAGAAATTTTAAAGGAAAAAATGGGATTAGAGAAAAAAAAGAACTTTCTAGCTACAAGAAAAGGGATTCTCTCCCCTAAGACCTTATCAAAAGAAGAGCATATGGCTCTAATAAAAGAAAACCCTGCCTATGGAGATATTATCTGCCGGTGTGAAATGGTTACAGAAGGTGAAATAATAGATGCAATTAGGCGCCCCCTAGGCGCAAAATCTCTAGATGGCATAAAACGGAGGACAAGATTGGGCTATGGACGATGTCAGGCAGGTTTTTGTTTGCCAAGAACAATGGAAATTCTTGCCCATGAGCGCAACATGAGTATATTTGATGTTACAAAATCAGGAAAAGATTCCAAGATGATGATTGGAACAAACAAAGATACATGATAGAGGGAGGCATCAAAATGAAAGAATACGACATTGTAATCATTGGAGGAGGACCTGCTGGACTGGCAGCAGCTGTTTCGGCAAAAAAGAATGGCATAAAAAATATCCTCATACTAGAACGGGACAAGGAACTTGGGGGTATTTTGAATCAATGCATACACAATGGTTTTGGATTACATACTTTTAAAGAAGAGTTGACAGGACCAGAATATGCAGAAAAATTTATTCAACAGGTGAAAGAAGGGAAGATAGAATATAAACGGAACACAATGGTGACGGATATTAGCCCTAAAAAAGTGGTGACAGCCATGAATCATGAAGAAGGATTATTTGAAATTCAGGCAAAAGCAGTAGTTCTTGCTATGGGATGCAGAGAGAGGGCCAGAGGCGCACTGAATATTCCAGGATATCGTCCAGCAGGCATTTTCTCTGCTGGAACAGCACAAAGATTCGTTAACATGGAAGGTTATTTGCCAGGGAGAGAAGTGGTAATTCTTGGTTCTGGTGATATTGGTCTTATCATGGCCAGGAGGATGACCTTTGAAGGTGCAAAGGTAAAAGTTGTTGCAGAGCTTATGCCATATTCTGGAGGACTGAAAAGAAATATTGTACAATGTTTAGATGACTATGGAATTCCTTTAAAGCTAAGGCATACAGTTGTGGATATCAAAGGAAAAAAAAGGTTGGAAGGTGTTGTTCTAGCAGAAGTTGACGAAAGAGGAAAACCAATTTCTGGAACAGAAGAATTTTATTCCTGTGATACATTGCTTTTGTCTGTTGGATTAATTCCAGAGAACGAGCTTTCAATGGCTATGGGCGTTGAGATAAATCCAGTTACAATGGGGCCAGAAGTAAATGAAATACTAGAAACAAGTATGGAGGGAGTGTTTGCTTGTGGAAATGTGCTTCATGTTCATGATCTCGTAGACTTTGTTTCACAAGAAGCTGCCACGGCAGGAAAAAATGCTGCTCTCTATGTAAAAATGGGGAACACAAGAAAAAGGAAGGGAAAAAAAATACTTTTGAATGCTAAGGAAGGCATTCGCTATACGGTTCCAGGAGCTATTCATGTGGAGAATATGGATGAAAATCTCATGGTGCGTTTTCGGGTTGATAATGTATATAAAAATTGTTATATCAACATGTACTTGAATGATGAGAGAGTGATGCATAAAAAGTGTCTCGTCCTTACCCCTGGAGAAATGGAAGAAATAAAGCTGATAAAAGAAGATCTCCTTTCCTATCCTAATTTAAAGACGATTACATTAAAAATTGAGGAGGCATAGAAAAATGGAAGAGAGAAATTTCATATGTATTTGCTGCCCCATGGGCTGTTCTCTGACTGTTGTAATGAAAGGGGAGGAAGTGGTAGAAGTGGCTGGTAACACTTGTAAAAGAGGGGATATTTATGCTCGTAATGAAGTGATCAATCCTATGAGAATGGTAACTTCAACTGTAAAGGTTATTGGAGGAAGGGAAAATGTAGTATCTGTAAAAACGAAAGAGGATATTCCAAAAGGAAAGATTTTTGAATGTGTAAGAGCTTTAAAAGATGTGAAGGTAAATGCGCCAGTATACATGGGAGATACCATTATGAAAAATGTGGCAAATACGGGAGTAGACATTGTTGCTACAAAAAATGTCGAATGTAAGGAGGCATAACAAAAAGAGGAGTGGTATTACTAAGAATGACAAAACTTGGAGATGAAAGAAGAGGAATTACATAGGAGAGCAGCTCATTCAGATAAGGAGAAAAGACACGGCCTTTTCACATCTTATGTGCATACTGCCCTTTTAGGGAACCCTTTATCTTTGAAAACAATATACATCATAAAATCTCGTTTTATACAACAGTTCGTAGGAATCGATTCCTGTATTCTCTTTCAAAAATGTAAGATAAGGTTCTGTCTTTTCTTCTTCCATATTATTTACATAAGCGATGAGATAGGGACTTTTTTGTATTCTCTCGTCTGTAAGAGGTTCCATATTATCATCTTGTACATAAAATATTTCTTTATATTGAATGATCTCATTCAAATTATTCCATATCCAGTAACTATGAGAAAGGACAATGACGTCCGATTCTCTATGTTCTTTGGCAAAGGCAATCTGCTCTTTTTGTTCTGGATATAGAAAAAGAATACGTCCATGGGTATACCCCAAAAGATAAAGAAAGGTAAAAAACAAAAAAAGAACAGTAAGCCCTATTTTGACTCCCTTCCCTTTCATGGAAAAAATGCTATCAAAGCTTTCAAAAATCCATAAAAAGATAAAGGATAAAAAAAAGTACAAAAGTCCTAGAATAGGAATAAAATACCGGTTCGATTCCTCTCCTAACATTAAGGTGATCTTGGAAATGATTACAAAGTAACCTAAGGTTCCAAGAAAAAGAATGAAAAAGCCTGGAGTAATGGAAAAGAAAATAGAGTTTCCCTTTTTTGACCAAAAGAAAATGAGAACAACAAAGGAAACAATGAAAAAGACGAAAATTCCAATAAGGGTTCCATAAAAGGAATGTTCATTTATTAAACGAAAAAAATAAAGGAGACGTTCCAAAAACACATCTTGATCCAAAAAGGCAGTTTGTACATCTTTTCCCCTATAATCAGTAAAAATATGAGAAAAAGAAGCAGGGTAAAGAAAAAAAGCGGCGAAAATGGAACTAAGGACAGAAATTCCATACCATATCCAATCTTTCCATCTTTTTTTTCTTAGAAGGAAAAGGCTATACCCCAAACTAATAAAAAATAAAAAGACGAGAAAATAATATTGGGTGAGACAACCTAAAAGGATGACAAGGGATAGGAAGAAAAGCTGAAGCTTAGAAAAAGAGTTCCTTTGTCTTTTTAACATTTTTAGATGGATATAGGATAACAGGAGGAACCAGAAGGCAAGCATCATATACATTCGAATAAAAACAATGCCTGATAAAGTCCCAGGACTAAATCCATATAGAAAACATGTGAGAAAGGCAAGGAGTTTGTTTTCTGTCAGCTCATAGGAAAGGAATCCTAGAAGAAAGAAGGATAATATGAAAAATGCAAAATTGAGAACAAGTCCAAACCATTTGCTGTACTGATTAGGGAAGAAGGAACAAAGGGTATGGAGAAGAAAATAGTAAAGGGGAGGATGAACGTCTTTTTCCTGATTTTTATATACATTGGCATAGTGAAACCGCCCTTCATTGGTGACCATGAGCTCTTGCAAAAGGGGGCTTGTGTCATTCCATTCCCTTTCTTTCAGGGAAAGTCCATGAAGACCATTGGTGGAATAATAAGAATAAAATTCATCATTATGCATGCTTTCCTTTTTCGTACCAAAAAAGACTGCTAAGGTCAATTGTAAAAAAAGAAGAGTGAAAAAGGCACTTTGCCAGTATTTTTGTTCCTTATTCATTATAGAAATCCCCTATCTCATGTTATACATAATTTTCCAATCTAAATTCTACCCTAAAATTGTTAATATAATGTGTTTGTAACCTTAAGAAATTCTTAACAAAATCGTAAATTTCCCTTGAAATAAAAAAGAGAAAAAGACATAGTCAGAAATGAGAAAGTATGCTATACTGTACGGACATATATCTTTTGTATTTTTTCATAATAAAAGAACCATTCTTCTTTAAGTATTGGTGGAAGAAAATCAATATAGACGTAAATTGATAGAAAGAAGTGGAGGAGGATGAACAATGGGAATGACAATGACTCAAAAAATTTTAGCGAAAAGTGCAGGTTTAGAAGAAGTAGAGGCAGGTCAGCTTATTGAATCAAATTTAGATTTGGTGCTGGGCAATGACATTACAGCGCCAGTTGCCATTAAAGAGATGGAGAAAATGAATGTGAAGGGGGTTTTCCACAAAGATAAAATTGCCTTAGTACCTGATCATTTTGTGCCTAATAAAGATATTAAATCTGCAGAAAACTGCAAATCTGTCAGGGAATTTGCTTTGAAAAATGAGATTACCCATTATTTTGAAGTTGGAGAAATGGGGATTGAACACGCTCTTTTGCCAGAAAAAGGGCTAATTGGGCCGGGGGATGTCATCATTGGGGCAGATTCCCATACATGTACATATGGAGCTTTAGGCGCTTTTTCCACTGGTGTAGGAAGTACAGATATGGCTGCAGGGATGGCAACAGGAAAAGCCTGGTTTAAAGTTCCCACAGCCATAAAATTCCATTTAACAGGAAAGCCTGGAAAGTGGATTAGTGGAAAAGATATTATTTTACATATTATTGGAGCCATTGGAGTAGATGGGGCCCTTTACCGCTCCATGGAGTTTACAGGAGACGGAATTCCATATTTATCCATGGATGATCGGTTTACCATTGCCAATATGGCCATTGAAGCCGGAGGAAAAAATGGTATTTTCCCAGTGGATGAACGAACCATTTCCTATATGACCCAACATTCTAAAAAGCCATATAAAATATATGAGGCAGATGAGGATGCCCTTTATGAGGAAGAATATTCTATAGATTTAAGCAGCCTTAGGCCGACCATTGCCTTCCCCCACCTGCCAGAAAATACAAAAACCATTGATGAAATTCCAGAAGATATTCCCATTGATCAGGTTGTCATTGGCTCCTGTACAAATGGAAGATTGGAAGATTTAAGAACGGCTGCCAAAGTGATGGAAGGAAAAAAGGTAAAGAAAGGACTGCGCTGTATTATTTTTCCTGCCACCCAATCCATTTATTTGCAGGCAATGGAAGAGGGACTTCTTAAAACATTTATTGAGGCTGGCGCTGTTGTGAGTACGCCTACCTGCGGCCCCTGTTTAGGTGGATATATGGGAGTTCTGGCAGCAGGGGAACGATGTGTTTCCACGACGAACCGAAACTTTGTGGGCCGAATGGGACATGTGGATTCGGAAGTATATCTGGCCAGCCCAGCCGTTGCAGCAGCCAGTGCTGTGACAGGCAAAATTGCCGGCCCTGATGAAATAAGCAAATAAGCCAATAGAAAGGGAAAGAGGTAGATATGAAAGCAGAAGGAAGGGCATTTACATATGGAAACAATGTAGATACAGATGTCATTATACCAGCAAGATATTTAAACAGTACGGATCCAAGGGAGCTGGCCTCCCATTGTATGGAGGATATTGATAAAGAATTTATTCAAAAAGTAAAAAAAGGGGATATGATTGTAGCAAAGAAAAATTTTGGATGCGGCTCTTCTAGGGAACATGCTCCAATAGCTATTAAGGCTGCGGGAATAAGCTGTGTAATTGCCGAAACCTTTGCCCGGATTTTTTATCGTAATTCCATTAACATTGGCCTTCCCATTATGGAATGTCCAGAGGCAGTAAAAGAAATAGAAGATTATGATGAGATAGAAGTAGACTTTGACAGTGGCATTATTTATAATAAAACAAAGGGAACCCAATATGAAGGGCAGGCCTTTCCTCCATTTATGCAAAAAATTATAAAGGCAGAAGGTTTAGTCAATTATATTAACCAGACATCCCTTCTATAATGGCTGATGTTGTCATCCAATAAAAGGGGATATTTGCTATAATAGTTTGCAAGAAGGGAGGAAAAGATGGAAAAGGTATCCATACAGCCTTATTATCGGAAAGCTTATTATTATGAAACAGATCAAATGGGAATTGTACACCATTCCAATTTCATTCGATGGTTAGAAGAAGCGAGAATAGAGTCTATGAGCCAATGGACTTGTTCATATAAAAAAATGGAAGAGGAGGGAATACTCATTCCAGTATTGGAAGTACAGTGCTCTTATAAATCCATGGTTACATTTGGGGAACCCCTTGCCATATGGGTCTATCCCCTTTCTTTCAATGGAATCAAGCTCTCCTTTTCCTATGAAATAAAAAATAAAGAGACAGAGGAGAAAAAAGCAGAAGCTAGTACAGTCCATTGTTTTTTCAATAAAGATAAAAAACTTTTAAATTTAAAAAAAGAAAATCCAAAATTATATGAACAATTTTTATATTTCTTTTCCTAAGGAAGATATTCCTAAGGAAGATATTCCTTGGGAAATGATTCCCTGGGAATACTAGAAAGTGAACGAAGGGGATTTTTTATGGCAGCAGGAATTCAGGATGAAAAGTTGGGGACAGAACCAATTGGCCCTCTTATGATTCGCTTAGCGCTTCCATCCGTAGCAGCGCAGCTCATAAATGTTTTATACAATATGGTAGATCGAATGTATATTGGGCATATTCCTGGTGAAGGGGCTCTGGCCTTAACAGGGCTTGGCGTTTCCCTTCCTATCATTATGTTAATCTCAGCTTTCAGCGCTTTTGTAGGAATGGGCGGGGCTCCTTTAGCTTCTATAGAATTAGGAAGAGGAAATCGAGAAGAGGCAGAGAAAATTTTAGGAAATGGAGTTACCTTACTTTTTTGCTTTTCCCTCTGTCTGACCATTGGTTTTTCTTTCTTTAAGACACCCTTACTTTCTATATTTGGAGCCAGTGCAAATACGATCTCTTATGGGGAAGAGTATTTAAAAATATACCTTCTTGGAACGATTTTTGTTCAGGCTGCCCTTGGACTAAACCCCTTTATAAGCAGCCAAGGTTATGCAAAAACAGCCATGGGTTCCGTTCTTATTGGCGCAGTATTAAACATTATTTTGGATCCTATATTTATTTTTTTCTTTCATATGGGAGTAAAGGGAGCAGCCCTTGCAACGGTAATCTCCCAGGCTGTCAGCGCCTTGTGGATCTTACGTTTTCTTCTTTCTAAAAAGTCAGGCATCCGTATTCGCAAGAACTATTTAAAGCCAGATGGGAAGGTTATTGCCCTCATTAGTTCCCTTGGAATATCTCCTTTTATTATGCAGTCAACAGAGAGTTTTATTAGTATTGTGCTAAACAGCCAGCTTCAAAAGTATGGAGGAGATCTCCATGTGGGAGCCCTTACTATATTGCAAAGCGTCATGCAGCTTGTTGTTATTCCAGTGCAAGGAATATCCCAAGGAATTCAGCCTATTATTAGTTATAATTATGGAGCAGGAAATAAAGAGAGGATAGAGAAAACCTTTCAGATTATGATAGGAGTCATTTGCACAGTTACTACTATAAGCTGTCTTTTTGCTCTTTTTTTCCCATCTATGTTTGCAAAGATTTTTACAAAGGATGAAGAGCTAATTATGCTTGTTTCAGAGACCCTGCCTATTTTTTTAAGCGGCATATGGATTTTTGGGGCTCAGATGTCTTGTCAGACAACATTTATGGGGCTTGGGCAGGCAAAAATTTCTCTTTTTATAGCCCTTCTTAGAAAGGTATTTCTTCTCATTCCCCTTGCTTATATACTGCCCCTTTTCCTTCAAGTAAAAGGAATCTATTTTGCGGAACCTTTGGCAGACATTACTGCTGCAATCTCCTGTATCCTGCTTTTTTTAGCCAACTTTAAAAAAATACTTGGAAAGGCGTCCCAGGAAAAATGAAAAAAAAAGAAAGAAATCTTTTTATTTTTCTCTTAGCTCTCGTTTGTTTTGGTTATCTTATAAGTGCTTTTTATACAAAAGAAGAGGCTGGAAAGATTTTTATTTACGTGAGTGGAGAAGAAATAGGAAGTTATCCATTAAATGAAGATAGAAACATTCCTATAAAGGGAGAGGCTGGATTTTCCAATCATCTTGTCATAAAAGGAGGAAAGGCATATATGGAAAGCGCCGGATGTCCTGACCAAATATGCGTGAGGGAAAAAGCAATCTGGAAAAATAAAGAAACCATAGTCTGCCTTCCAAATAAAATCGTTGTTGAGGCAGTGAGCGAAGAAGAGAAGGAATTGGATGGTGTAACATGAGAATAACCTTGAAACATATGTTCTTATATGCTATAGTAAAAAAAGGACAAATTTTTTATGGGTAATAAAGTGGCCTGTCTTGGTTTATTTGTAACCCTTGCACTTATTTTTACTTATGTAGAAACTCTCATTCCTTTTTCTTTTGGTGTTCCAGGGATGAAGCTGGGCCTGACAAACATTGTCTTGGTTCTCCTCTTATATTGGTATGGGCCTAAAGAAGCTCTTTTTGTATCTATCTTACGTATTTTTTTGGCAGGCTTTCTCTTTGGAAGTTTTTTCGGGATTCTTTACAGCTTGTCAGGAGCCCTCCTTAGTCTTTGCATTATGACAGGGGCAAGAAAAATTCAAGATTTTGGAATGATCGGAGTGAGTATTCTTGGAGGAGTCTTCCACAATATAGGGCAGCTCTTTGTAGCGATGATAGTTGTTTCCAATTACCATATTGGTTTTTATCTTCCTGCTCTTCTTTTAAGTGGCACAGTGACTGGATGGTTCATAGGATTCTTGGCTAGGCAAATATCCATGAGAATTTCTAATAAAATAGAAAAATAATTAAAGGAGAGGGGTAATGATAGGATTTCTTAGAGGGGTAATTGCAGATTTGACGGAACAAATAGCTGTGATAGATGTTCAAGGGGTTGGATACGAAGTGTGGATTTCCAAGAAGACAATGGCAGCTCTTCCCCAAGTGGGAAGTCAGGCAAAACTTTATACCTATCTTCATGTTCGAGAAGATGCCATGCGTCTTTATGGATTTTTGACAAAGGATGATCTCGATTTTTACAAACAATTAATTGGAGTAAATGGAATTGGACCAAAGGGCGCTCTAGGAATTTTAGAAGGAATGACGACAGATGATTTACGCCTTGCCATCTTGTCAGAAGACGTGAAAGCTATTTCAAAAGCGCCGGGAATTGGGGCTAAAACTGCCCAGCGTCTTATTTTGGACTTAAAGGACAAAATATCTATAAGAAACATAGAAGGAGAAACTTCTCTGTTCTGGAAAGAGGAAGAAGGAGCATCCAATGAGGCTGTACAAGCTTTAATCGCCCTAGGTTATTCTCAAAGTGAGGCGATAAAAGCAGTGGAAAAAGTAAAGGAAAAAGAGACAATGGGTGTGGATGGAATATTAAAGGCAGCTTTAAAACAGATGAATTTTTAAGAGGATAAGTCATGCAACGACGGGTAATTGAGACAAATGTGACAGAGGAAGATGGAAAAATAGAAGGAAGTCTTCGTCCTTTGCGTTTGACAGAGTATATTGGTCAGGAAAAGGCAAAAACAACCTTAAATATTTATATTGAAGCTGCAAAACAAAGACAAGACTCCTTAGATCATGTGCTGTTTTACGGTCCTCCTGGACTGGGAAAGACGACCCTCGCTGGAATTATTGCTAATGAGATGGGGGTGAACATGAAAATAAGCTCTGGACCTGCTATAGAAAGGCCGGGAGAAATGGCTGCTATTTTAAATAATCTTCAGGAGGGAGATGTCCTTTTTGTAGATGAAATCCACAGGCTGAATAGGCAGGTGGAGGAAGTGCTTTATCCTGCTATGGAAGACTATGCCATTGACATTCTCATTGGAAAAGGGGCAGCTGCCAGATCCATTCGTCTTGAACTGCCTAAATTTACCTTGGTAGGGGCAACGACAAGGGCAGGACTTTTGACTGCTCCTTTAAGAGATCGGTTTGGTGTTATTCATAAACTGGAATTTTACACAATGGAAGAGCTAAAGGAGATTGTTATCCATTCGGCAAAAATTTTAGGAGTGGAAATAGAGGAAGAAGGGGCGAGAGAACTTGCAAAAAGAAGCAGGGGAACACCAAGGCTTGCCAACCGGTTGTTAAAAAGAGTCAGAGATTTTGCCCAAGTTCAGTATGACGGAATTATTACAGAAAGAGTGGCCAAAAATGCTTTGGATATGTTGGATGTAGATAAATGCGGACTCGATAGGGTGGATAGACATATACTTGTTACCATTATTGAGAAGTTTTCTGGAGGTCCAGTGGGACTAGAAACCTTAGCGGCAGCCATAGGAGAAGATGCAGGAACTATTGAAGATGTGTACGAACCTTATTTAATAAAAAATGGATTTATTAACCGGACTCCAAGGGGACGGGTTGTCACAGAACATACATATCGTCATCTTGGCCGGTTACTTTAAAAAAGGAGGGATAAGGAAATGTTAAAGGAAGGAACAAAAGCCCCAGATTTTGCATTAGAAGGAAAAGACAAAAAGATTGTAAAACTTTCAGACTTTCTAGGAAAGAAAGTAGTTGTTTATTTTTACCCAAAGGATAATACTCCTGGCTGTACGAAACAAGCCTGCACTTTTGCTTCCATCTTTGGACAGTTTGAAGAAAAAGGCATTATTGTTATTGGAATTAGCAAAGATAGTCCAGCCTCCCATGAGAAATTTGCAACGAAATATGAGCTCCCTTTTCTCCTTTTATCCGATCCAAATTTGGAAGCAATAAAAGCTTATGACGTATGGAAGGAAAAAAAGCTCTATGGAAAAATAGGGATGGGTATTGTACGTTCCACCTATCTCATTGATGAGACAGGAATCATTGAGAAAGTGTATGAAAAGGTAAAGCCAGATAAAAACCCAGGAGAGATTCTTGCTTATTATGAAGAAAAAGGGGTATAAAGGGAATCATAGTTGTGAAAATCTGAAATTTTGCTATAATAGCTATGAGATAATGAGTGGATAAATAGATTGGAGTGGAATATCATGGCTTCTAAAGTGGACACAGAAGTAGTGATTGGAGGAAAAGCCTTTACTTTAAGTGGAAACGAAAGTGAAGAATATTTGCAAAAGGTTGCCTCCTACATTAATGGCAAAATGGAAGAATACAGTAAGATGGGTACCTTTACCCGTCAGCCTATGGATACCCAGAACGTGCTTATTCAGTTAAACATTGCAGATGATTACTTTAAAGCCAAAAAACAAGTAGAGCTTCTAAAGGAAGAAGTGGAAAAAAAGGAAAAGGAGATTTATGATTTAAAGCATGAATTGATTGCAATGCAAATAAAGATGGAAAGCAGAGAAAAAGCAATGAAAGGGATTCAGACAGAAATACACAGCGCTCAGAAAAAATTAACCCAGTTAGAGGAAGAGACAGAGAAAAGCAAATCCAAAGAAAAGGATAAACTGCCTGAAGAAATATAAAAAGATGTGTTTTTCCACATGAGCACCAGGGCGCAGTTTGGTTAGCAGCTATTTTTCTTTTGCGCCATCCTTAGGCTGTCCATAAGACAGCCTTTTCCATTTATATATATGTTGAAAGGAAGGGAAAACTTTACATGGAAAAGAAACAAATAGAGCTTCTTGCTCCAGCAGGTTCTTATGAGGGGTTTTTGGCTGCCCTAAGGGCAGGGGCAGATGGAGTATACGCTGGAGGAAATCTTTTTGGAGCCAGGGCCAATGCCCAAAACTTCACAACAGAACAACTGATAAAAGCTATGGATCTAGCCCATTTAACAGGAAAAAAGCTCTATTTGACAGTAAATACCTTGATAAAGGATAGAGAGCTTGACATGTTGGATCTGTTTTTAACTCCTTTTTATGAGCGAGGCTTAGACGCTGTCATTGTACAAGATATAGGAGTCCTTTTGCATATACGGGAACGGTTCCCAGAGCTTTCCATTCATTGCAGCACCCAAATGACTTTGACAGGAGTGGAAGGCGCCAGGTATATGAAAGAGTTGGGGGCAGATAGAATGGTCACCTCAAGGGAAATATCTCTTGAGGAAATAAAAGAAATCCATGATCAAGTTCCCATTGAAATCGAAAGTTTTATCCATGGAGCTCTTTGCTATTCTTATTCAGGGCAATGCCTTATGTCTGGCATGATAGGAGGGAGAAGCGGAAACAGAGGCAGATGCGCTCAGACATGCCGTCTTCCCTTTGATGTAGAAAGAAAAGGAAAAACAATCAACAATAAAGAAGAAAAATATATTCTCAGTTTAAAGGACATTTGTACCATTGACTTGCTGCCTAAGTTTATCCAGTCAGGGGTTGTTTCATTAAAAATAGAAGGGCGGATGAAAAAACCAGAATATACTTATGGAGTGACAAAAATATACCGGCGTTATTTAGATCAATATTTAGAACATGGGGAGGAAGGTTATAAAGTTGAAAAAAAGGACAGAGACCTTCTTTTAAATCTTTATACAAGAAGCGGCTTAAGTACTGGTTATTATATGGAGAGAAATGGAAGGAATATGGTTACATTAAAATCTCCAGGATATGCAACTGGTAAGGAGAATAGTTTTCAAAAAATACAAGAAGAATGGAGGAAAAAAGGAGAAAAACTAGGTGTGAAAGGTTGGTTTTTGGGAAGACATTGGCATCAAATGGAGTTGAAAGTCCAATTAGGTGAGATAGAAGTCGTTGCAAAGGGGGACTTGATAGAAGAGGCAAAGAATCATCCTCTGGATGAGGAAGGTGTGAGAAAACAGCTAGAAAAAACAGGAAATACCCCTTATTTTTTTGAGGCTTTAGACATCCATTTGGAGAAAGGAAGCTTTTTTTCTCTGAAAAGTGTCAATGCTTTAAGACGTCATGCTTTTTCTCTTTTAGAGGAAAAGATTCTCTCCCATTATTTTCGAAAAGTAAATGTTTTATATAAAAAAGAAGAGGAAGAGACAAGAATAAAACCTTTCGTAAATAGGACCATACCCATCCACATTCAAGTAAGAAAGGAAGAGCATTTGAAAGCCCTTATAGATGAAGAGGGCATCCATGGATTATATTTAGAAGGAGATTTCTTACTTCAAAAAGGAGAAAAATGGATAAATACCCAGGTGGACAGAATCCACCAAAAACAAAAAAAAGCGTATTTTGTTCTTCCAGCCATTTTTCGCAAAGATACAAAGGAAATGCTGGAAAAGGACTATGCTTATTTACTGACCATGGATTTTGATGGTATGATTATAAAAAATTATGAGGAAATCCAATGGCTAAAAGATATAGGATATAAAAAGGAAAAGATAGGAGATCACAATCTATACACTTATAATCATCTTTCCTTAAATTGGTGGAAAAAGGAAGGGATTGCTTATGATACAGTGCCCTTAGAATTGAATTTCAAAGAATGTTTAGAGCGGGGAGTGGAGAATAGCGAGATGGTTGTTTATGGCTATGTCCCTCTTATGATCTCTGCCCAATGTATCCATAAGTCTTTGGGAAAATGCACAAAAGTTCAGGAAGACCTTTTTCTTACAGATAGAATGCGCAAAAAATTTTTAGTGCAAAATCACTGTCTCTTTTGCTATAATGTCATTTATAATAGCCTTCCCTTATCCCTTCATGGAGAATGGAAAGATGTAAAAAAACTTTCGCCAAAAAGTATTCGTCTCCAAATGACCATGGAGTCTGTTAAAGAAGTTTTAGAAATCGTTCGTTATTATAAAGAGTTTGGACAAAAAGGGAAGGAAAATTCCTGTCCTATTGTATCCTATACGAAGGGACATTTTAGAAGAGGTGTACAGTAATGCTTGGTTTCATTTCCCAGATATCCAAATATATAATTGTCTTACTTATGGCTATTTATACTTTTCAATGCTTTTACGTATTTCGCCATGCCAGTGAAGAAAAGAGGAAGGGAACCTATATTTTACAAAACATTTTTATGTTTCTCCTTCTATTTCTTGCCTTTGCCGTTATTTGTGTTCATACACAAGAAAGGGAGATTCTCATTTTCTTTGGAGCGCAGCAAATTATTTTGCTGGCGATTCTTGTATTATATCGTATTATTTATCCTGGGGCTAACCGTTTGATTGTCAACAATATGTGTATGCTTTTAAGCATTAGTTTTATTATGCTTACAAGACTTTCCTTTGACCGTTCTGTGAAACAATTTAAAATTGTTATTTTATCCGTTATGCTCACTATATTTATTCCCTTTTTTATTAGCAAGTGGAAATGGTTTAGAAAATTAACATGGGTTTATGGAGGCTTAGGTATTGCTGCCTTAAGTGTTGTTATGCTTCTTGGAAGTATAACGAATGGCTCCAAGCTTTTTTATACAATCGCAGGCTATACATTCCAGCCTTCCGAATTTGTAAAAATTATATTCGTCTTTTTTGTGGCGGGAATGCTTAGTAAGTCTACCGATCTTTTGCAAGTTCTCCTAACTTCCATTGTGGCCTCTGTTCATATTCTTATTTTAGTGGCATCAATGGATT
>CANOLZ010000018.1 GCA_947567075.1 uncultured bacterium | reverse complement strand
CCCCTCCACTATAATGGAAAGGATCATTTCCTTGTAGCAGGGGAAAAGGTGGAACGATGCCTGTTGTTTGATATAGACGGGAATTTAGAAGATACTGTATGGAGAGAGCCGGGAGGGGTTATGACCATGGTTCAAGTGCCAGGAACCAATGGACAGTTTCTTGCCACCCATCAATTTTATTCTCCCAATGACTCAAAAGAGGCAAAGCTTGTCATTGTCACTCCTAAGGAGAAAGGAAATTGGGAAGTGAGAACATTAGTAGATCTGCCCCATGTACACAGGTTTGATATTATTGAGAGAAATCAGGTAAAATATTTGATTGCCTGCACATTAAAGTCTGGACATGAGCACAAAGATGACTGGTCTATGCCAGGAAAAGTATATGGGATAGAACTTCCAGAGGATTTAGATAGTTACAATGAGCAAAACCAACTGCCTTTACAAGTAATAAAAGATGGATTGGTAAAAAACCATGGTTATTATAAAGTGGTGGAAGATGGGACAGATACTTCTCTCATTTCTTCAGAGCAGGGGGTATTTCAGTTTTTTCCTCCCAAAGAAAGAGGAGGAGAATGGGAAATTGTACAGCTTTTGGATACACCAGCCAGCGATGGCGTGTTAGTTGATCTAGATGAAGACGGAGAAAAAGAACTGGCAGTTCTTGCTCCATTCCATGGATCTTCTATTAGCATTTATAAGAAAAAATCAGGTTCTTATGAAAAGGTATATGACTATGAAAAACCTGCCGAGTTCACCCATGCTCTCTATGGAGGAATGCTTTGCGAAAAGCCTACGGTCGTCATTGGACATAGGGAGGGGGACAGAGATCTCATTGCATTCACATACAATAAAGAGAAAAATCAGTATCAATGGGAGCTCATTGATCATGGCTGCGGGCCAGCAAATATATTCCACTTTGTAAAGGATGGAAAAGATAAAATGGTAGCAACAAATAGAGAAATTGACGAAGTGGCCCTTTACACAATACAACAATAGAAAGCGGGAGATGAATATGATAGAATTGGCGCCTTCCATATTAGCAGCTGATTTTTCCAGGTTGGGCGAGGAAGTGAAAATGGTGGAGCGCTTGGGCATAAACCTTTTGCATATTGATGTCATGGATGGAATGTTTGTTCCCAGCATTTCTTTAGGTCTGCCTGTCATTTCGGCAATGAGAAAACAGTGTAGTCTTGTATTTGATGTTCATTTAATGATTGAGGAGCCATCCCGCTATATTCAAGAGTTTGCAAAAGCTGGCGCTGACATTATTGGCGTCCATGTTGAAGCATGCAGACATCTTGAGAGGACAATTATGGATATTAAAGAATGTGGCAAGAAGGCATGTATTGTTTTAAATCCAGCCACCCCTCTCAATGCCTTAGACTATGTGCTTCATGAGGCAGATGCAATCTTACTCATGACAGTGAATCCAGGATTTGGAGGACAGAGTTTTCTTCCTGCCATGAAGAAAAAAATAAGGGATTTAAAAGAAATACTGAAAGAGAAAGGGAAGGATATTCCTATTGAAGTAGATGGAGGTATCCGCTTGGAAAATGTAAGGGAGGTTATTGAGGCAGGCGCAAGCAGAATTGTAGCAGGTTCTTCTGTGTTTGGCGCCCATACAGAACAAAATATTCTAAAGTATATGAAAATTTTTCAGGAGCTGGAGGAAGGATGAACATGTTAGAAGAACTTAAGAGACAGGTATTTGAGGCTAATATGGAATTGCCAAAAAGAGGACTGATTACTTATACATGGGGAAATGTGAGTGGTATAGACAGAGAAACTGGTTATTTTGTCATTAAACCAAGTGGTGTGGATTATGAAAAAATGACTATGGAAGATATGGTTGTATTGGATTTAAATGGGAAGAAAATAGAAGGAAAGTATAAACCTTCCTCAGATACCCCAACCCATATGGAACTTTATAAAAAGTATCCAGAAATAGGAGGGATTGTTCATACCCACTCTTCCTGGGCAACTTCTTTTGCCCAGGCAGGCAGGGGGATTCCCTTGTATGGAACAACTCATGCCGATTATTTTCTAGGTTCTATTCCATGTGCGAGAAGCTTAACAGTAGAAGAAATCAATGGAGAATATGAGAAAAATACAGGACTTGTTATTATAGAAACCTTTGAGAAAGAGAAAAGGAATCCCATGCATACACCAGGTGTTTTGTGTATAAACCATGGCCCTTTTACTTGGGGAAAGGATGCCAAGGAAGCTGTTCATAATGCAGTAGTGTTGGAAGAAGTAGCAAAGATGGCATTTCGTACAGAAATGTTAAACAAAGAAGTAAAAGAAGCTCCTGATGCAATCAGAGATAAGCATTTTAACCGGAAACATGGAGAGGGAGCCTATTATGGGCAGAATGAGGCAGGATGAACTTGGAAAGGAGAGGGAGGCCTATGAATATATTAGAATTACAGAAAAAGGCAAATGAAATACGAAAAAGTATTGTCACAGCAGTGTACAGCGCAAAAGCGGGACATCCAGGAGGATCTTTATCTGCAGCAGATATTTTTACCTATCTGTATTTTGAGGAAATGAATATTGATCCAGAGAAGCCAGACAAGGAGGATAGGGATAGATTTGTACTCTCAAAGGGCCATACAGCACCTGGATTATATTCCACCTTAGCCCACAGAGGATTTTTTCCAGTGGAAGATTTAAAGACTCTTCGCAGTCTTGGTTCCTATCTCCAAGGACATCCTTGTATGCAGCATATTCCAGGAGTGGATATGTCTTCTGGTTCCTTAGGCCAAGGTATTTCAGCGGCTGTAGGCATGGCTCTTTCTGGAAAAATGGATCAGAAAGACTTTCGTGTCTACACTCTTTTAGGAGACGGAGAAATACAAGAAGGCCAGGTTTGGGAGGCGGCCATGTTTGCAGGACACAGGCAGTTAGATAACCTTCTTGTCATTGTAGACAATAATGGCCTTCAAATTGACGGGAAAATTGAGGATGTCTGTTCTCCCTACCCCATTGATAAAAAATGGGAGGCATTTCAATTTCATGTTATTAATGTGGAAGACGGAAATGATTTTCAACAGTTAAAGGCAGCCTTTGACGAGGCGAGAGAAACAAAAGGAAAACCTACGGCCATCATTGCCAAGACAGTAAAAGGAAAGGGCGTTTCCTTTATGGAAAACAGCGCAGCATGGCATGGAGTGGCGCCCAATGAGGAAGAATATAAGACGGCAATGGCAGATTTAGAAAAGGCAGGTGAAGCATTATGCCAGAAATAAAAAAAATTGCAACAAGAGAAAGCTATGGAAATGCTCTGGCTCAGTTAGGAAAAGAATATGATAATATTGTAGTCCTTGATGCAGACTTGGCAGGAGCAACGAAAACAAGTATTTTTAAGAAGGCTTTCCCAGAGCGTCATATAGACTGTGGCATTGCAGAATGTAATATGGCAGGTATTGCAGCAGGACTGGCAACAACAGGAAAGATCCCCTTTATGAGTACCTTTGCCATGTTTGCAGCTGGCAGGGCTTATGAGCAAGTACGTAACTCCATTGGCTACCCTCAATTAAATGTAAAGATTGGGGCTACTCATGCGGGCATTTCTGTTGGGGAGGACGGCGCTACCCATCAATGTAATGAAGATATAGCCCTTATGAGGACTATACCAGGAATGGTTGTTATCAATCCTTCAGATGATATAGAAGCAAAGGAGGCTGTAAGAGCGGCCATTTCTCATCAAGGGCCTGTGTATCTACGATTTGGACGCCTTGCAACCCCAGTCATTCATGATCATCCTGACTACTCCTTTACATTAGGAAAGGGCATGGTTCTAAGAGAAGGAAAGGACATTACTCTCATTGCTACAGGACTTTGTGTGAACAGCGCTTTGGAGGCTGCTGATAAATTAAAGAAAGAGAATATTGAGGCAAAGGTTATTAATATTCATACCATCAAGCCTTTGGATGAAGAGTTAGTTCTTGCCGCTGCGAAAGAGACAGGTAAGGTTGTAACGATTGAAGAGCATTCTGTCATTGGAGGATTGGGAAGCGCAGTGTGCGATGTTCTTTGTGCAAAAGCTCCCACCCAAGTATTGAAAATTGGAATACAAGATGTTTTTGGAGAATCAGGACCTGCTGCTTCTTTAATCCAAAAATATAAACTAGATGGTCCTGGTGTTTATGAGCAGGTAAAAGCTTGGATATAAAGGATAAGCCTTATGATAAAAGCAGTTATTTTTGACATAGATAATACAATGTATTCTTATAATGATGGCAATAAAAAGGCAATGGATGCTCTTTTGTCTTATGGAAAAGATGTATGGGGGCTTGAAAGGGAAGAGATGTTAAAGGTACTGGAAAAAGCCCAGGAAGTCATAAAAACAAGGCTTGGACATGACTGTGCCGCTGTCCATAACCGGCTAATCCGCTATCAGATTTTTCTAGAACTTCTTGAAAAACCAATGTTTCCTTATGCCTTGGAAATGTATCATAAATATTGGGATACTTTAATAGAACATGCAGCTCCTGAACAAGGACTCATAGAGCTTTTAATAGAACTAAAAAAGAAGGGGATTCGTATAGGCGTTGGTTCGGATATGACTGCCTACATTCAGTACCGAAAGTTAAAAACTTTAGGAGCGGCCCCTTATATTGATTTTATAGTCACAAGCGAGGAGGCTGGTGTGGAAAAGCCAGATCCCCATTTCTTTCAATGCTGTGTAAAAAAGGCAGGGGCAGAGAAAGAGGAATGCCTTTTTGTAGGAGATCATTTTGAAAAAGACGTGGCAGGAGCTTTAAACAGCGGGTTAGAAGCTGTTTGGTACTGTCCCCTTTGGAATAAAAAAGAGACGAAAAATGTATATGCCCATACCATAGAATCCTTTGAACAGCTTAAGGAATGGATAAATAATGGATGGGAAAAAGAGAAAGGACGTGGATTATGAAACAGTTTCATTTCACAGTACAAGACGAATTAGGTATTCACGCAAGACCAGCTGGATTACTGGCAAAAGAGGCAAAACTTTATAAGAGCAAAATAACCATTACGAAAAATGATCGGACAGTGGAAGCCACAAAATTAATGATGATCATGAGTCTGGGAGTAAAAAAGGGAGAGGAAGTTGTTGTTTCAGTGGAAGGCGAGGATGAGGAGAAAGCCTTTGAGGCAATGGAAACCTTTTTCAAAGAAAACTTGTAGGAGGGCAAAAAGGTTATGGAACAATTCAAAGGAAAATCCATTTTCCATAAAATTGCCATTGGAAAAATATTCTACTATGAAAAAAACCAGTTTACTGTAAAAAGAAGCAAGATTGATAATTTTGAACAGGAAATGGAGCGTTTTGAAAATGCAAAGAAAATAGCTTTAGAACAGCTCCAAGGTTTATATGAAAAGGCATTAAAAGAAGTAGGAGAAGCCAATGCCGCCATTTTTGAAGTCCATATGATGATGGTAGAAGATGATGACTACAATGACTCAATATGCAATATTATGAAAGAGCAGCAGTTAAATGCAGAATATGCTGTTGCCACAACAGGAGACAATTTTGCCCAAATGTTTGCCCAAATGGATGACGATTATATGAAAGCAAGGGCAGCAGATGTGAAAGATATATCCGAAAGGCTGATTGCCGTCTTATCTGGGACGTCAGCGGACATGGGCAAAATGGCAGAGCCTGTTATTTTAGTGGCAGAAGATTTGGCTCCCAGTGAAACAGTGCAAATGGATAAATCCAAACTTTTAGGATTTATAACAAAGTTAGGCTCCTCCAATTCCCACACAGCAATTTTGGCAAAGACAATGAGTATTCCAGCAATCATTGGTGTTGAGATACAAAAAGATTGGAATGGGAAGCTTTGCATTATTGACGGCTACAATGGCTTGATTACCATTGAGCCGGAAGATGATTATTTAAAAGAAATGACAGAAAAGATGGAAGAAGAGGAGAGACAAAAGCAGCTCTTAAAAGAATTAAAAGGAAAAGAAACTGTTACAATAGACGGAAAAACTATCCATCTCTATGCAAACATTGGAGGAGTAGGGGATACAGCCAGCGCTCTCCAAAATGGTGCAGAGGGAATAGGACTTTTCCGAAGCGAATTTCTTTATTTAGAACAGGATCATTATCCAACAGAGGAAGAACAGTTTCAAGCGTACAAAACAGTTGCTGAAAACATGGCAGGGAAAAAAGTGATTATTCGTACTTTGGATATTGGGGCGGATAAACAGGTGGACTATTTTAACATGGATAAGGAAGAAAATCCAGCCATGGGTTACAGAGCTATCCGAATTTGCCTAGACAGAATAGATATTTTTAAAACTCAGTTAAGAGCCTTATTAAGAGCCAGCGCCTTTGGCAATATTTCCATTATGTTTCCAATGATCATTTCTGTTCATGAGGTATTGCGCATTAAAGAAATATTACAGGAAGTGAAAATGGAGTTAAAAGGCCAGGGATTTGTTTATAAAGAGGTGGAGATTGGGATTATGATTGAGACTCCAGCTTCTGTTTTTCTCAGTGATGAATTAGCCAAAGAAGTAGACTTTTTCAGCATTGGAACTAACGATTTGACCCAGTATACCCTTGCTATAGACAGGCAAAATCCTAAGCTGGATTCTATTTATGACGCCCATCACCCAGCTGTTCTTCGATCTATACAAATGGTTGTGGACAATGGACATAAAAATGGCATATGGGTTGGCATTTGTGGTGAACTAGGGGCAGATACAAGTTTGACAGAGACTTTTTTAAGAATGGGCATTGATGAATTGTCTGTCTCTCCTTCCTTTGTACTGGAAGTGCGAAAGACTGTCAGGGATCTAGATCTTTCCCACTCATAGCCTTATAAGGAGAATATGGCGTATAGGAGAAAAATGGAGAAATAGCAAATAAGAATAAAAAAGACACTCATGTAGATAGTTGTTTGCCAGCATACATGGGTGTTTTGCTGCATAAGAAGATAAATTTCATATCCTTCTATTGTGAAAGAGAGGGTATTTTGATAAAATAAAAGAAATAATAGAATACGACAGGAGATAAATTATGGCTATTATAAAACCATTTGCAGCGATACGACCAAAAAAAGGACTGGAAGAAAAAATTGCAGCCCTGCCTTATGATGTGTACAACCGTAAGGAAGCAAAAGAAGAGGTGGAAAAAAATCCTCTTTCCTTTTTGAGAATTGACAGAGCAGAGACTATGCTGGAGGAGGACATAGATCTATACAATGACAGAGTATATGAGACAGCAAGAAAAACATTGTGGGAAATGGTAGAGAAGGGAGAATTCCTAAGGGAAAATAAGCCTTGTTATTATGTATATGAGCTTGTCATGGATGGACGATCTCAGACAGGAATAGCTGCTATCGCTTCTGTGGACGACTATTTACATGGAGTCATAAAAAAGCATGAGAATACAAGGGAGGAAAAAGAATTAGACAGAATACGTCATGTGGAGACTTGCGAGGCCCAGACAGGCCCTATTTTCCTTGCTTACCGATTCCAGGAGGAGATTGATGAAATAGTAGAGCAGGCAAAGAAAAAGGATGCCTTATATGATTTTTGCGCCGTAGACGGGGTTGTCCACAAAATATATGTCATTGACCAGGAGGAAGAAAAGAAGCGCCTGGAGGAGCTTTTTTCAGGAATAGAGAATATTTATATTGCAGATGGGCACCATAGGTGTGCTTCTGCTGTCAAGGTAGCCTTGAAGAAAAGGGAGGAAAAAGGGCATTATACCGGGGATGAGGAGTTTAATTACTTTTTGTCTGTCTTATTTCCGGACAAACAGTTAATGATTATGGATTATAATCGTCTCGTAACCGATCTAAATCATTTTACACAGGAAGAGTTTTTAGAAAAATTAAGAGAAAAAATTCATGTGGAGCCAAAGGGAAAAAATCCATTCAAGCCAGGAAAAAAGGGAGAAGTAGGTATGTTTCTTGGAGGAGAGTGGTACCTCCTTACATTTTTAGAAAAAGAAAATGGAAATCCTGTGGAGAGACTAGACGTTTCTTTGCTCCAAGAGGAAGTGCTGGAACCCCTTTTAGGCATTACAGATCCAAAGAGGGACAAGAGAATAGATTTTGTCGGAGGGATTAGGGGATTAAAAGAATTAGAAAGAAGAGTGAAAACAGATTGTATGGTTGCTTTTGCCATGTACCCTACTTCTATTGATGAGTTATTTCAAGTGGCTGATGGGGGACTGCTCATGCCTCCAAAGTCCACATGGTTTGAGCCAAAGCTAAGAAGCGGGCTTTTCATTCATAGCATCAGAGATTAGAAAGAGAGGGAAAGGTATGAATAAAAAGTTGTACAAAATGATGAATTGGGGGGATATTGAGGCAGTTGTCTATTCCGAAGCGGATAATCCCCATGATATTATGGGTTGTAAAGGAGTAGTAGGAGGAACCCTTATCCAGACATTTCAGCCAGGCGCTAAAAATATCAAAGTAAAAATAGAAAAATCCAAAATGGTTTATGAGATGGAGGAAGCCGATGAGGCAGGCTATTTTGCAGTCATTGTAAAAGAAAAAGGGAAGTTTTCCTATTCTTTTCTCGTGGAAAAGGAAGGGGAAAAGACCTATGAAGTAAAGGATCCCTATTGTTTTTCGCCTACTTTGACAAAGAGTGAGACAGAAAAGCTCAATGAAGGGATTTTGTATAATTCTTATGAATATTTAGGCGCCCATGTGAAGACTATAGATGGAGTAAAGGGGGTAGCATTTGCCGTCTGGGCTCCCAATGCCCTCCGAGTAAGTGTTGTAGGAGACTTTAATCATTGGGACGGAAGAGTGTATCCTATGAGACGCTTATGGGATTCAGGCGTTTTTGAGATCTTTATACCAGGGGTGAAGAAGGGGGACTTGTATAAGTATGAGTTGAAATTAAAAAGTGGACTATGTTACTTAAAAGCAGATCCCTATGCTTTTGGCATGGAACTTCGGCCGGGGACAGCATCTGTTGTCAGAGATATTTCCAATTACCCATGGAAGGATAAAGACTGGTGTGACAATAGGGAACAGCATCAAAGCTTTGATAAGCCTATGTCCATATATGAAGTACATCTGGGCTCCTTTATGAAGCCAGAGGAGGAGGGAAGTTTTTTAAACTATCGGGAAATTGCGCCAAAGCTTTGCGATTATGTAAAAGAAATAGGATACACCCATGTAGAGCTTATGCCCATCATGGAACATCCCCTGGATGAATCCTGGGGATATCAGGTGATTGGCTACTATGCGCCTACAAGAAGATACGGAACGCCAGAAGATTTTATGTTTTTTATGAATTACATGCATGAGAAGGGAATTGGGGTCATTATTGACTGGGTGCCAGCTCATTTTCCAAGGGATACCCAAGGACTTTCAAATTTTGACGGGACTTGTCTTTATGAACACTTGGATGAGAGACAGGGCTCCCATCCCCATTGGGGGACGCTTATCTATAATTATGGGCGTCCTGAAGTGTCCAATTACCTCCTTTCCAATGCATTATTCTGGGCTAAAATGTATCATGTTGACGGAATTCGTATGGATGCAGTCGCCTCTATGCTTTATTTGGATTATGGAAAAAAGGATGGGGAATGGATTGCCAATATGTATGGAGGAAAAGAAAATTTAGAAGCAATGGAATTTCTAAAACATCTAAACAGTGTATTTCATAAAGAATATCCCCATACTTTATTAATTGCGGAGGAATCTACAGCATGGCCAAAGGTGACAGGGCAATTAAAAGAAGACGGTCTTGGCTTTGACTATAAATGGAATATGGGATGGATGAATGATTTCACAGGATATATGAAATTGGATCCATATTTTCGTACCTACCACTATGGAGAACTAACCTTTAGCATGATTTATGCTTATAGTGAGAAGTTTATTCTTGTATTTTCCCATGATGAAGTAGTCCATGGAAAAGCATCGATGATAGGAAAAATGCCTGGAACAAAGAAGGAAAAATTTGGACATCTCCGTTCTGCTTACGGGTATATGATGGCCCATCCAGGAAAGAAACTTTTATTTATGGGACAAGACATTGGAGAGTTTGATGAGTGGAGTGAAAAGAGAAGTATACAATGGGAATTGTTGGAATATGAGGAGCATAAGCAGTTAAAAGAATATGTGAAGGATCTCCATACTTTATATAAGTCAAATCCTGCCTTTTATGAGCTGGATCATGACAGCGAGGGATTTGAATGGATTAATAATATTTCTGCCAATGAGAATATTGTTGTTTTCTTAAGAAAAGCAAAGAGAAAGGAAGATACCCTTTTAGTTGTCTGCAATTTTGAAAATATTCCAAGAGAAGATTATAAAATAGGAGTTCCAGGGCCTGGAAAATACAAGGAAATTTTTAACAGCGATGCTGAAAAGTATGGAGGGGAAGGATTTATTAATCCAAGGCTGAAGCAGTCTAAAAAGGATGAGTGTGACGATAGGCCAGACTCCATACGTATTAAAGTACCTCCCATGGGAATGACGGTATTTTCTTATACCCAGATTAACGAAGAAGTAAAGGGAAATAAAAGCGCAAAAGAGAAAAAAGCAGGGATGGAAAAAAATTCTTTGGCCCTAAAGGAGAAGCTTTCAAAAAAATTTGAGACAGAGGAACCAAAAATATAAGGGGAGTGGTACATGACAGAAAGGGATATAGGAATTTTACAGCGCTTTCTCAATGAACTTCCAGAAAAGCTCATAAGTTTTGGAATAAAAATAGGAGCTATTGCCATTATATGCCTCATTGGACTGCGAGTCATTAAAATTTTAAGAAAAGTGATGAAAGGTTCTCTGGAAAGGGCAGGAGCAGAAAAGGGAGTGACCCAGTTCATGGACTCCTGCATGAAAATTGGCTTATACATCCTATTAGCCTTCCTTATTTTATCTGGATTTGGGGTGGACACTGCTTCAATAATAGCAGTCGTAGGTTCCTTAGGATTGACAGTAGGGCTTGCCTTACAGAATACTTTGTCCAACTTTGCAGCAGGGGTACTTATTTTAATTATGAAACCTTTTATTGTGGGAGACTATATTGTGGAAAAAGTAGGGGGCAATGAAGGGACTGTTTTAGAAATACAATTGTTTTATACAAAACTGGCAACATCAGATAACCGAGTAGCCATTATACCAAATGCCACTTTAGCAAACAACTCCCTTGTAAATGCAACGGCTCAGGAATACCGCAGATTGGACATCCGAGTGGGAATATCTTACCATGCACATATTGGAAAAGCGAAAAATATTGTTCTGAATATTTTGAAGAAAGATGAGGGAGTGGCAGAAGAAAAAGAAGCAGTTGCATTTGTCGATGAATTAGGAGCCAGCGCTGTTATTATTGGCTGCCGATTTTGGGTAAAAACAGAAGATTATTTACCTGCAAAGTGGAGGATTACAGAAGAAATTAAAAATCGATTTGATGAAGAAAATATTTCCATTCCTTTTGAGCAGCTCGACATATATTTGAAAACATAGGAGCATATTTCCAAGGAAGGAAAGTGATCGGCTCCCATCTAGGTAGACAAGTGAAATAATAAAAACTTGTCACTTAGGAGGGGCCTGTTTTATGTCTAAAAGAAAAGTATCCATGGAAGATAAAATTTATGCTGTAAATTTATGACTAAATGGGAAAGAAAGTCAGTATCGGATGGCATCTATGTTTGATGTCCGTCTCTCGTGTGTCCAACAATGGATTCATAATTTTGAATCTATGGGAGCAGATGCATTCACATGAAAAGGAAATAAAAAATACTCTAAAAAATGGAAACCGCAAGCTGCTTGTAGTGGTCAAGCATTTTTGTAACATTTGTGGCTAAAAAATCGGGAGGATTCGTACCAGATTACTTGCAGTTTCCGTCACCCTTGACAGCCGCCTGCGAGGTGACTGTTTTCTCCCCTCCGGCTCAGAATCTTGGAATAGGTTACAGATGTCCTTTGGGCATCATCAGGCGCACTGTGCCTCGAAAGATATCCTATACCTACTGTAGAAATGGGGGCGCACATGATTGTAAGTAACGTAGGCAAATTCCTCCACTGCCTGGTACAGCTCCTCCTCCGTCTGGAATCCATACAGGTTGGTGCATTCGTTCTTTAGCGTATTGAGGTACCTTTCCATGGGGGCTTTGTGCCTGGCTTCTTGGGACGGACGATGGAGTGCAGGTTCAGTTCTGTATTCATATATTTATGGATGATAGCAACGCTATAGCTGTACCCCATGCGCTCTAGGTAGGCCCTCATGCTGCGGTAGCTGTCGGCACTGTTGTGGCTTTGGTAGATGTCATTGATTTCTTCCATCCCCTTTGCTTTTTAGGTACCATAACCGGACTTCTGGTGTTTCCGGTAGTTGTAATAGGCATTCGGGCAGATACCCAGCCGCCTCAGCAGCCATCGGACGCAGAATTCAGTATGGTGTTGTTTTCCTTCATAAGCTCCATTTCGCTGACAGCTTCCGGGTTGGTTTTGGCTTTTTCCTGACATTCTTTGCTGAATTCACCGCACCACTTGGAGATGCCGGCCTTGGATACACCGTACTCTGCAGTGATGCTCTTATAGGTGCGGCCTTCTTCCTCATGGAGACAGACAATCTTCTTTTTCAATTCTGGCGGGTAGTTATGTGACATAATGAGTACCTCTTTCTCTACAGTTTTTATGATATCTCATTAGCTACTCCTGTTACAATTTTATTTTAGCACTACAAATGACAGGTTCCGTTTATTCATACAAATAGAAAAGTTCACAAGATGATGGTAAAATGTATATAGTAGAAATTCACAAGTTTACCTTAGAGGAGGTATTGCAGTGGTTAGAGAAGTTACGGAAAACGACTTAAACGGATTACTCCATTTGTACGAACAATTACATAACAGTGAAGTCACTATAAACCTAGATGAATTATTAAAACTTTGGAATCAAATTATACAAGACAATCATCATCATATTATTGTAGTTGAGAAAGACGGTAAAATAGTTTCTTCCTGTGTCTGCATAATTGTTCCTAATCTGACACACAACCAACGGCCATATGCTTTTATAGAAAATGTCATTACAGATGAAGCGCATAGAAAAAAAGGGTTTGCGACAAAATGTCTTGATTATGCGAAAGAAATTGCGACCAAACAGAAGTGCTATAAGATTATGTTGCTAACAGGTTCAAAGAAGGATGTAACTTTACAATTCTATCGGAATGCGGGCTATAATAGTGAAGATAAGACAGCGTTTATACAATGGATTTGACATATTCTTTATAAGTGTTTTAGGTATACCAGACAAGAAAAATTATGAGATATTTTATTATTTTGCCTTATCAGTTTTGTGTTTGTAACCCTTAATAAACCTCTAATGAGTAACATAAAAGAGTAAAACTAGATCGTTCTAAACTACCGTTATGAATGTGATAATACCGCACTGTGCTTATGTGTATCACCTAATTTGTAGTGCTAAAATGGTGCCCAGTCTTACAAAACATATTTTTATTATTTGTAATGAGAAGAAATGAAATGAGAAAGGTAGTTATAGCCCACCAGGTTGGAAAATCAAAATTGTTTTTCCAAATAGTAAGCAATTGGATGATTACATGAAACTATTTAAAGCACAATCTGCTGGCATTAAGCAATATTAGATGGCTGATTTTGCAAAAAAGTTGGTTATAGCATATCTATTTGAAAGGGAAAGAGGAGAACAGTATTCTTAAGAGAATGGTCACTGAAAGAAAAGCCTTGGGTAAAAGAAACAACTATGCCAGGGGAGATTACATCTCCCCCCTATGCATTTACATTGTTGATTTATTAGCGACTAAAATGAAGGACATAGAAAAAAAATTATAGGAGTTCTACCTCTAAATAAGGCTCAAAATGGATTAAATAATAACCGATTTTGGCACATACTCCATACTTTGAACGATAATGGGAGATAGCCTCCTGTAAATACTCTGTAGTCACGCCTAAATAGTCAGCAGTATCGTATAGATTTTGGCATTTATGTCGATATGCATGAATGATACCATATAATCCTATGAGTTTATTATATCCCCATATCCGTCCTAGCCTTTCCTCCTTGCGGTTTGCTGCAATACTTTGATCTAAGATGTTTTGTGTTGCAGTGAAATGATGACCTAGCTCTTCGGCAAGAATGCATTTTTTTGCGATATTGTCATCTAATGATTGGTTAATGAGTATTAAGTTATTACAGTATAATCCATCATGGGATTGAAGGGGATATTCTTCTACTGTAACGCCTGACTCTTCACATTCATGAATGAGTTCCTGGTAATTCAAATGAATTCCTCCTCTCTAGTTTCTTTAACCGATGTTTAATGAGGGCAATATCCTCTTCTATGCCTTCTGGGGTAGCATCTTTTCGTTCATGTGCGGCAAGTATGAGATTGGATGATTTTTCTTCTTTGGAAGTATAGATTTCTAAATAGGAAAGTTCCTTCATCCGTTTTAATGCCTCTTTCTGACCAAGGGAATTTAACCGATGGTAATAGTCTAATAATTCACGTGCTTCTTCAGAAGAGTCAAGAAAATGGGAAGAATTTCTTTCCATTGGTACATCAAAACCCATGAGCCAAGCTTCACTTACATGTAAAGCCATGCCTAGCACTACTAATTTTTCTTGGCTAGGTTCGTTTTTCCCAGATACATATTGACTGATGTCAGACTTATTCATTTTAATATGGTACTTGTTACATAGAGGAAGAACAAGATTTAAAAGATCAACCTGTCTTAAATTTCTCTCTTCCATGAGGTTCTTAAGCCGACTTGATGTATTTTCACGTTTCAATGGGATACCGCCTTTCCAACAGTATGTTAAAAAAGATTCCTCTATAAAAAGTAAGAGGCTTTTTCATATATGTTTTTACATATAGTTTACTTTTATTCTTCCAAACATACTTTCCTATTATAGTATATCAAAGCTTTTTTATAAGTTCAATAGAATATACTATTTTAGTTAAATAATTTGAATTTTTGTTGACAATACAAAAGAATGATGATATGATAACAAAAAGTTAAATATATTGAACTAAAAAGAAGAGGAGGATGAACAGGTGATATTTGATTATAATAAGCTGAAAGGAAAAATCAAAGAAAAATATAAGAGCCAAAGTAGGTTTGCTTCCATAATAGGATGGTCAAACCGTACATTATCTTTGAAACTTAATGGGAAGAGACCTTGGACCCAGGTGGATATATGTAAAGCTATGAGCCTTCTTGATTTGAAAGAAAGAGATATTCAAACATATTTTTTTACACCAAAAGTTCAATAGTTTGAATTTATTTTGTGAAGAAACATTTTTCTAAGGGAGGTATAGAGAAGATAGGATATTGGAGAAGGATGTGTTTAAAAATGTATGAAAAGGAAGATACATTTGTTTTTATACAAGATGGAAAAGTAAAAGGAATTTATAAAAATGGAACAGGAAAGGTTTCCATGCAAAGGGAAAACAATAAAAATTTCATGGAAGGAGATGGGGAGGCATGACATTTGAACAAGCTTGTCAAATATATTATATTCATATGGAAATTAAAGCGCTCCAGTTAGATATAGCAAGATTAAAAGAGGAGAGAAAGTATTTTAAGAGTGCAAATCTGACAGGTATGCCTAATGGAAAAGGAGGATACAAAAATTGGGTGGATGAGTATTTAATAAAAGAACAGGAATTACAAAATCTTATGAATGATAATTTAAATAAACTCCAGGAAGAGAGAAAAAAATTTGAGCAATTTCTTCAGGGAGTGGAAGATGCCCAGATGAGACTTATTCTTCGTCTTCGGTGTGTGAATCATCTATCATGGGAAGCTATTGGAGAGGAGATGGACAAGGATAGAAGGACCGTTTCCAATAAATTTAAAAAATTTTTTCTTTTGTACAGCAAATGACATATTACCTATGCTATAGTATAGACTAGGAAAAAGAAAAGACATCAGGAAAGAACTGGTGTCTTTTTTCTTTCTAAAAAAGAGCTTCGGGCAGGGAACTCTTTTTTTAATTCATAATGATAGAAGCCTCCCAAAGTGTGGATTCTATTGTTTATAAAAAAGGGGGAATGAGATATGAGAACATAAAGTAAGAAACAAAGAGGCTGGCGCAAAGTGAAAAGGAAAATGCTTATGAGAAAGATTTTATATTTTTATGCAAGGGAATGTCCCCCATGCAAGTTTTATAAAAAGCAGTTTATTGAGCCCTTAGAAAAAATCGTTGGGAAGGAAAAGATCCAACATATGAATGCCAGGGATTATCCTCTCATCGCTGAACAGTATTGTGTAGAACGATTACCTGCTCTTCTTCTTTTAGAAGACGGTAAAGTTGTTTTCCACTGTTTAGGGGCAGTCAATATTGATGAGCTTGCAGATTATTTGCAAAAAGAAGAAAACAAATGCAAGGAAGAAAGGCGAGGAATACCTTATGTATGAACAACTAGGATTTATGGATTTCATTGCTGGAATCCAAAAGAAAATACAAGAAAAAACAGGGCTTTTGTGTTATGACACAGTGCCAGAAAATATACCAGGCCCTTATTATATTGCCAACATCATGGATAAACGTCCTGCCCATAGCAAAACGATGTATATAGACATCTTAACTGTTTGGATTCATGTCATAGTAGATCCTTCTGCTCCCCATTCTTCTGTATATGAACAATTGCAAGGATTGGAAGAGGCTCTGACAGAAGATATTGAATTGCCAGATGGATTTGAAGTCATTGTACAGACCAATGTTGGAATGGAAAGAATAAAAACAGAGGAAAAAGAACATATGGCTCTTGTCTATGAGTTTATGGTTTGTCATGGATTAAAGTGCTGCAATTGAAAGGAGAAAAAAGATGAGTAATTTTGAAAACAACATGTATTGTAATTTTGAAAGTAATGGAGCAAAGGCAGTAGCAGGTAAGGATATTCTCCTTGCCATATATAACAGTACAGGAGAACGTTTGCTTGCCATTTCTGGGCAGCAGGGTCTGACCGTTAACCGCTCTTCAGAAAGTATTGAAGTAACAAGTAAAGATACAAAAGGAGGCTGGAAATCGAAAATCAGCGGGATGAAAGAGTGGAGCATTGACAATGACGGGTTATATGTGCCAGATGATGAAACACATAGGGAATTAGGTAGAGCGTACAACGATAATGAGCTTGTATGTGTAAAAATTATCAACATGAAAACAAAAAAGGGTATGTTTGGAGGGCTAGCTGTTGTAACAGATTATTCCTTGGAAGCTCCCTTTGACGCTGCAATGACCTATAGTATTTCTTTGGAAGGAAATGGTCCCTTAGTAGATCTGACAGATGAAGGAGCAGACGAAATGCCAGAAGGTACAGGTGGAAATCCTGATCCAGGGAACACACCAACGACATAATAAATAGGAAGCGTGGAGGAAAAAATGATAGAAATTGCAGGAAATACCTATGAATTAAAGTATAGCTTAAAAAGAATTGAAATGATAGAAGCTGCCACAGGAAAACCCTTAATGGCAGAGTTAAAAGGAAATGGGGGATTTTTATCTATCTCTACATTAAAAATGTACTTTGCATATGCTTTAAAATGCCAGGATGACAGTAATTATGTGAAAATAAAAGAAGGAATAGAACTGGCAGAAAAGCTCATAGAGGATGAAACAACAGGGTATGTTTCCTTAAACGTAATGGTGCTGGAGGCTTTGCAAAGAGACTGCCCTTTTTTCTTCCAAGCAGATTAATCGATTTTGAATATTTTCTCTTAGGAAATGAAGATAAAGACTATGCAAGATTGGCAAAGGACTATGAAAAAGAAATAGACTTTGCCTTTTTTGCGGTCAATTTTCATTATTCAAAAGACGATTATGATGCACTTACAATAAGAGAAAAGCTTTTTATTTATAAAGCATGGGAAGAAAAAATCGTTTCCCAGACAACCCATATAAGAAATGCTGTTTTCAATGCATTGGTAAATGCAAATAGAAAAAAGAATAGTAAATGGATAGAACTGTGGAAGAAAAAACAAAAACAGTTAAAGAGGGAAATAGTGGAAGGAAACTTACATATTGTGAAAGAAACAGACAAGAAAGAAGGCCCCTCATGGATTGAAAAAGTATATGAGGCAAACGGCCTAAAAATAGAAGAAAGGAGAAAGGAGTATGGCTGATGAATTAAGCACATGGGAAAAAGGGCTTGTACGTGGGAAAAAGTCTTTGGAAGAATTTCAAGAAAAGATTGGAAGTCTGACAGGAGCATTAGACAATGCAGCAAGCTCCTTTTCTGAATTTGGAAGTATGATTACTTCCGGCATTACGGATCCGACGACAAAGGCTGGAAAAGCACTATTGGAATTAAGTCTAATAGAAGGCTTTGACAGTATGGCAGGCATGGACAATACGAGGGCGATTTTAACAGGTCTGGGATACGATGCAGAAAGCGTAAAGGATCAAATGAACGAGCTTTTAGAATCAATGAAAGGAATAAGTGGAGGAGGGGATGCAGCTGCCCTTGTGGCTGGCATTGGCGCCAGTTTTTCAACCTTGGGAGAAGGAATAAGCACAGCAGGACCTATGTTGGAAGGACTAAATGGGATTTCCAGTTCTGTTGTAGAATCTATTACAAATATTCCAGATTCTGTAAAGGATATGGGGGCAAAAGTGAGGGAAGGAGCACAATTACTTGGAAATGCAAAAGACGCAATAGCCCTTCCATTTCAAAATTTGGGCTCAATAATACAGCCTCATATTTCGGGAGCGTTAGGAGGGATAACAACATCTTTTGGACAGTTAGGACCTGCATTAGCCAGCAAATTTCCAGGAGTGACAAATGCAGTGACCACTTTATCTGCTAATGTAACAGGAGCCTTTTCCTCATGGGGAGGAAGTATAGGAACAGCTCTAGGTGGAGTAGGAACCCAGTTATCTACTTACGGAACCATCCTAGGAGATGCTTTTGCTCCTATTTTAGAAAGGGCTATAGGATTTATTCCATCTCTTATGGGATACATGAACATAGCAGCAGTGGCAGGGGTTGTCTTGGCAGGCCTAGGACTTCTATATGGAGAATTTGGGACCCAAATAGACGAGATTTTACTTCTGATACAGACAAAAGGTCCAGAGCTGATTACAAATTTTTGTAATGGGATAGCGAATGCCTTGCCAGAACTCATTGCCCAGGGAGCAATTTTAGTAAATAATTTAATGACAGCTATTACAGCTAATATTCCTGCCATTGTATCTGGAGGAATAAACATTGTATCTTCTTTGATTTCAGGAGTGGCCTCTCAGCTTCCTATGTTAATGCCCACTGCAGTGGACATGCTTTTGACACTGGTTACTTCCTTATTTGAAAATATGGGACAGCTTGTGGATGCAGGACTAAATCTCATTACAGGATTTGTACAAGGGTTGTTGAACGCTCTGCCTAAAATCATTGATGCAGCTCCTAAAATGATAGGAGGATTGATAACAGCTATTATTTCCAATCTTCCAAAGATTTTAGAGACAGGAATTAAGCTAATCAGTGAACTTGCCATAGGACTTATCCAGGCAATTCCAAAGCTCGTTGCAAAAATTCCAGAAATTATAGCCTCTGTGAGAGAAGCCTTTACAAGTGTAGATTGGGGCGCCCTTGGAAAAAATGTGATAGAAGGAATTGTCAAGGGACTGATGGGAGCTGGCAGCGCCCTCGTAGATGCGGCGAAAAGCGTTGTTAGCGGGGCCTTGAACGCTGCCAAAAGATTTCTTGGAATTAATTCTCCTTCTAAAGTATTTCGAGATCAGGTAGGGGAGATGATGGCAGTAGGTTTAGGAATCGGCTTTGAAGATAATATACCAGTAAAGGAAATCAATTCCAGTTTACATTCTGCCTTCCACAAAATACAAAGGGAAACAATGGAAATAGGTACAGATTTTTTCATCCCATTTAAGGAAGTTTTGGAAGAAGATAGGGAAAACCATGGAGAGCTGACTTATCTTCAAAACAAAGACCAGCCAATATCCTATAATCTGAGCAGCCAATATGCAAAAGACATGGTGGGACAAAATCTTATGGTTCAGGGGGAAGGCATAGACTATGAGCGTCTCATTGGTGGATTGGCAGCAGCTATGGGAAAAGTAAAAATAGAAAATACAACAACTTTAGATGGAAAAACCATTGCCAGAGGTATCACCCCTCTTTTTGATGCCAACATGGGTAGAACAAGACAGATGAAAGAGAGGTACGCTTAATGTCAGGAATGATGATAGGAGAAAAACATACAGAAAGAGATTTTGGCATAAGGATGTTAGATGTTGAGATAGAAGTGCCTAAGGCAAAAATAAAAACGATTGATGTGCCGGAGATGGACGGATATTTGGATCTTACAGAGTCATTAAGCGGGGGAGTCCATTTTTATAATCGGGTTTTGCAAACTTCCCATTATTTAAAAGATGCCAGCATAGAAAAGTGGCATGGGGTTTATTCTCAGATAGCAGGTTATTGTCAGGGGAAGAGGATGAAAGTTATTTTGGATTCTGATCCAGGCTATTATTATATAGGAAGAATTTCCTGTGAAATGATAAAGGAAGATCCTATTTGGAGCAGTTATAAAATTTCCTGTGATGCAGAACCTTATAAATATGAGCTTCAATCTAGTTTAGAACCATGGCTTTGGGATCCTTTTCATTTTGAAACAGGGGTTATACGAGAATATAAAGGTATGCCTGTTGATGGAACCATGACCTTTGTTGTGCCAGGTACCCCCAAAAAGGTGATCCCTGTAATTATTTGCAGCCAGGAAATGACAGTACTTTTTGAAAATGTTTTGTATCAGCTTACGGCTGGAAAGAATATCTTACATGACGCTTACTTAAAGGATGGGAATAATGTTTTCGTTTTTACTGGAAATGGTACAGTGAGCCTGGATTACAGAGGAGGATTGATATAATGTATAAAATTTTAGCAATAACAGAGGGAAAAAGCTATGTACTTCATAATCCTCTTTCCAATGAGTTGCATGTACTAGAACCCAAATTAAGTTTAGAGGTAAACACAACAGGCACTTTAACTTTTCGCATACCTTATGAGCATCCCAACAGAGGAGCAATCAAAAAAATGGTCTCTGATATTGTTGTCATAGAAGATGGAGAAGAGATCTATAGGGGAAGGCCAATTTCTGACGAACTGGACTTTTACCAGGCAGGAGAAATTACTTGTGAGGGAGAACTAGCTTACTTACTCGATAGTATCCAACGTCCCTATGAATATAGGGGAAGCGTTTATAACTTTTTTAAACAGATTGTGGAAGTACATAATGGGCAGGTAGAAGAAAGAAAAAGATTTTCCATAGGAATTTGCAGTGTGGCAGATAAAGAGAAAGAGATGACTTGCTCAAAGGAAAGTTATGTAAATTCTTTGACGACCATTTGTGAAGAACTCATTAAGCAGTATGAGGGATATGTGCGGGTCAGAAGGGAAAATGGAACAAAATATTTGGATTATGTGAGTGATTATGGGAGGAATAATAGCCAGGTTATACGTTTTGGGGAAAATATGCTAGATTTAACCCAGTATACAAAGGCAAGTGAAGTTCGTACAGTGTTGATTCCATTAGGGGCAGAAGTTGAGGTAACGAGGGCAGATGGATCCCAGGATAAAGAAAGGGTTACTGTAAAATCTGTAAATGGAGGAAAAGATTACATTCTCCATGAGGCTGGAGTGACTATGTTCGGGCAAATATGGGATACTGTAGAATTTGAGGAAACCCAGCCTGAAAATTTGTTAAGGAAGGCAAAAGCCTATTTAGAGGAATGTGTAAATCTTTCTTTGACCATTGAATTATCAGCAGTAGACTTGCACATGGTAGACATAGATATAGAAAAAATTCAATTAGGGGACTGGATACGGGTAGTGAGCAAGCCTCATGGGTTAGACAAACTTTTCTTAGTCAAAAAGTATGAAATGGATATGGAAAATCCAGAAAATAATAAAATTACTTTAGGAGATAGCATAAGTACCTTTACAAGCATATCAGCAAAAGAAAAGTTGGAACTTTCCAATGCAGTGGAAAGCATAAGCTCTTCCATGAGCAAGGATATTCATAACAAAGTGGAGAATGCGACCCAGCTTATTACTGGGGGCAGAGGCGGATATATTATATTAGATATAGAAGATGACAACAGCAATGAAAGACTTCCATGGAGAATTTTAGTAATGGATAGGCCAGATAAAAGTAGTGCAAGAAGCATTATTCAGATCAACAAAAATGGCATTGGTTTTTCTACGACAGGCATTCATGGTCCATATAGAAATGCCTGGACGATTGATGGAAATCTCCTGGCAGATTTTATAACAGCAGGCACGATGCTGGCAGATCGGATTCGAGGAGGAGTATTAGAAGTTGGAGGCAGCGGACTAGGACGCAGTGGAAAGATTACAGTAAAAACATTAGATAATCAAGTAGTCGCTGATCTGGATCATCAAGGGTTAAAAGTGTATTTGGGAACAATTCAGGGATCCCATATTCAGGGATGTACGATTGAAGGAAATACAATTCGTGGAGGAACGATTACAGGGAATGCTATTCAGGGAGGAACTGTAGACGGAACAGTGATTACAGGAACCCAGATAAAAGGGGGAAGCATACAAGGATCAGAGATAGAGACAGACAGCCTTTATGTTCATGATGGGATATTCGAAATTATCAATGATAATGATATGGACAATTGGAACCGGATTATTTTAACGAGAAGGGGAACCCATGAAGTAAAGGTGCAGCCAGGGGCAGTGTTTACAAGAGTAGAAAATGGATTTGTCGATATATCAGGAGGATATATCCATAATACAAGTAATATTGACTGTGATGGAAATGTATCAGCCCAAGGTGTAGTTAAGGCAGGAGGGGTTGTTCTTACATCGGATCAAAAACAGAAAAAGGAAATAGAAGATGCAGACATAAAGAAAGTGAAAAAACTTTTGTTAGGACTGAAGACGAAATTTTTCCGGTATAAACAATGGGGTTCTGTAAAAGATGATGGACTCCACTGTGGCTTTTTATTCCAGGATGTAGGACAGGAGATGGAGAAGGCAGGCCTATCCCAGTCAGCTCTATGTAAGAAGTATACGGATCAAAAGGGAACAATCCATAAAACAATAGCCTATTTAGAGTTTGTTCCTATGTGTGTCCTGCTTATACAGGACTTATATAAAGAAATAGAAAAATTAAAAGGAGGGAATAACGAATGATACCATTTGAACAATGTCTTGAGAATATTTTATCAGCTATTTATGGCAAGGATGTAAGACAGTCTATCCACGATGGGTTAAAGGCTGGTTATGAAATAGCGACAGAGTCAAAAGCAATTTCAGAAGATGGAAGAGAAATTGCTAAAGAGGCAAAGGAAATTGCTAAAGGGGCCAGAACAGATGTGGATCAGGCAGTAGAAAGAATTGAAGAGGCAGTGGAGAATGCCCAAGAGGCAGCTTCACAGGCAAGGCAGGAGGCATCCAATGCAAAAAAGGCAGCAGCAGCGGCCAATACAGCAGCAGATAAAGTACATGACTTAGAAAATGATTTAAGAGAAAAAGTTGAAAATGGATATTTTACAGGTCCCCAGGGGCCTCAAGGCCCCCAAGGTCCTCAGGGAGAAAGTGGAATTATAACGGAAATAAGAGGGATGTTTACTCTCACCGTAGATGAGAATGGAGACTTATGGGCTCATTATAACGATACAGATAATCCACCTGAGTTTGAGTATGACAGAGAAACAGGAAATGTATATTATATTATTTCAGATGCAGCATAAAGGAGGAAAAAGGTATGGCAAAAATTTTAATAGGCAATATTAAAGGACCTAAGGGGGAACAAGGCCCCCAAGGAATTCAGGGTATTCCAGGACCAGCAGGAGCAGACGGAGAAATTGACAGCAACTCTTTGATTGATTTTGAAGATTATGAAGGAGAGGGGGCTCCACAACTGCCTGATTTGGAGGAGTCTCTTAGGAAAATAGAGTCCAATGTTTCTATTGGAAAATTAATGAGTTATGTAAAGGCATTCAATATGAATGTGTCGAATTTTCTAAAGGGAGTCGTAACATTGGGCAAATTGGCTAATAATTTGACAACAACAGAAGAAGGCTTTGCTTTGGATGCAAGACAGGGGACAATAATTGCAGCAAAAAATATGCAGCTGGAAAGAGCCATTGCGGAATTAAACAACAATTTAAAAGCAAAAAGGATATGGTCTGGAGAAGCAACATCAGGAGAAAACATTGATTTTACAGAAGATATTCGAAAATATAATCAGTTATTTTTTTATACTGGAGGTATTGTTCTTTCTGGTTTTATTTTAGGAAATGTAACAGCACATGGGGTTTTTACAAATAATACTTCTAGTATGTCTATGTATGGATTATACGCTGTAGTAAAAAATAATGGGTTAACATTACAATTAAATACTTCAAGTAGATTTATATTAAATTCTATGAATTCTAACAATACAAGTGAAAATTTTACAATTACTCAAGTCTATGGATTATAAGTATTTGTGATATGGATAGTCATTCTATAAAAAAGTATTGAGACAAAAAATTTAGTTATATTATTAATGGTTGTTAATTTGTATATCAAACTCTCACCTGAACAATAATCAATAACCTTCTATATTGATTTACTATTTATTATCGTTTTCATTATAAATAATAACTAAATGTATCCTGTATATGTTCATAAGTTCTATTAGCCTAAGAAGTTGGAAAATATATTTTTATACTTGTACTATTCACATGTATATTTGAATAACCAAATGTCAACTAATTACTAATACCTAATATATTTCCATTTAAATACTTTTTATATTTCTTTAATAGCTAATGTAAAATTTTCTATTGCTGTAATATGGCAATTGGTAAATGTTATATAAGTTTTACTAATGTAGAAATACAGATTTAGCCAACACAAAAATTTAATAATATAACAATCTATATTGATGAGACATATATTTAAAATATCCCAGTATAGTTATTCGTTTTATCCCAAAGACCTCTCTTTATAACGTACAAACTATCAGATCTACAGATCGAATCAATGTTCCGCCATCGCTAACTCCAATATTTATGCACCAGATATCATACTCGTTTAGCCAAACTTTATTTATATAAATATGTTTAGTTAATGATGACACACATAAAATATCATAAATCCTTTGTCCAATTGCTGCATTACCGCCAGAATCGGTGTTTACAGTTACTGCAAAGGTTTTTAGCATTTTATCATTTAAAATTTTTCCTTGACGGGCATCCAGTGCAATTCCTGGTTCTTCTGTCGTTAAGTTGTTTGCTAAAGCTGGTAAATTGTTGTTTAATAAAAAATATTTATTTGTATATAAATACAAATTATATATAAGAATTCAAAGCTTCTTGGTATAAAAGAGAAATGAAAGAAAAAAGTGATTTACATAGCAATAATTTATAGAAACACGAAGTTCAGTTAAAAAAGTCAAGGGATGGGGCATAAATTGTATATTTTTGTTTTTTCTTAAAAATATTGGCTTTTGTAAGTATAAAGGTATGGAAATTTTAAAAATTCTGTGATGATGTATTAAGAGATTTGCAGCAAGGGTAAATATAAGTTTTTAGGAAGGTAAGAACAATTTGTATGACTTTGATGAACGCAGAGAATGATTTTTTTGATTCCATATTCAGATTAAGGATGGCTAAAGACAGATGGAATAGAAAATAAAATGTATTGAGGGAGAATGGATACAATTTTTTCCTACTATTTTATGTAAGCCATTACTTGAAATTTAAAAAATAATAGAAAAAAATGAAAAGAAAAGCTTTTATTGTGTAAAAAACTTAGAAAGCATAAGGAGGCAAATGATGAATAAAATTTTAATTGGTAATATAAAGGGACCGAGAGGAGAACAGGGCCCTCAAGGGATTCAAGGAATTCCTGGTCCAGCAGGAGCAGACGGAAGGGTTGACAGTCATTCTCTTATTGAATTTGAAGATTATAAAGGAGAAATGGCTCCTTCGCTGCCTGGATTAGAAGAATCTCTTACAAAAATAGAGTCAAATAGACCCATAGGTAAATTAATAAGTCATATAAAAGCATTTAATATCCATGTATCTAATTTTTTAAAAGAAACAATTACAATGAGCAAACTGGCCAATAATTTGACTACAATAGAAAAAGGATTTGCTATGGATGCAAGGCAGGGCCCTGTGATAACAGCAAAAAATATCCAGCTGGAGAATACTATTGAAGAGATAAAGAATGATAGGAGCCTTACAGAACCTGTAATTCCTATTGTAGTAGAAAACGGGAATTATACTTTGCTCACGAAATATTACCCAGTGTATAAAAATGGATTCTTAGTGGGAAGCTTTCTGATTCAATGTAAGGAACCAACAGAAACCTATACAATTGTTGGGAAATTACCATCTGGATATCGTTTACATGGAGTTACCTACTATTTCACTTTTGACAATGAGATGGGATCGGCAGAAAGAAGAGCATTTTTATACGCCAATAATGATACTATAGGTATTCGAGGCGGAGTAGCAGGGATTAATTACATTGGCTTTGTTTGTTTTCCATGCATTAAATCATAAACCTATATTCTCGTAAAAAGGAAAATAATTTGTTTCTTGCAGCTGTCCAAGCTGTCAAACATATTGACTGGACAGCTGCTTATTGGAAGCATATATGTAAATTGTGAGGTGAAATAGTAATCATATGAATGAAAAAATACAGTCTGCCATTGCTTTGGTGGCAAGTTTGGGAGTGCTAGTGGAATTCACTCCCTTTCTCAAGATAAATCCTGTATCCTATATATTGAAAAAAATAGGAGCTGCCATGAATAAAGATATTGCGGAGCAAGTGACTAAATTGGCAGAACAAATGACAGAACATGAAATAGATGAACTGAGATGGAATATATTAAATTTTGCCAATAGATGCCGAAATGGGCAAAAACACTCAAAGGATGAATTTGAACATGTTATATCCGATCATGCTAAATATTTGAAAATTCTTGAGAGCCATGGGATGCAAAATGGCCAGGTAGAGACAGATTATAAATTTATTGAGAGGGTATACCATAAATATATGGATGAAAATGATTTTTTATAGTTGGAAGGGAAATCGTTATGGGAAAGATAAACTGGACAAGAAAACTAACAAGTAGAAAGTTTTGGACAGCAGCAGCCTCTTTTATATCCATGGTAATAATTGCATATGGGGGTGGAGAAGGAGAGGCGGCGAAAGTGACAGCCATAATTATGGCAGGAGCCTCTGTCGTAGCATACATTGTAGGAGAGGGACTTACAGATTCTGCTCACTTAAAGATAGAGGATGAATTAAAAAACATGGACAAGGAAAAAGAGCGGCAGGAGGAAAATCAGTGTATATAGGAGTAAATTGTGGACATACAAAAGCTGGTCCGGGATATGGGGCAGTGGGAATGTTTAAAGAATCAGAGCACACAAGATTTGTAGGTTATGCTTTTATGGACAAGTTAAAAAAAGCTGGAGTAGGCGTTTTGGACTGTACGGTACATATGGCATCAACCCAGGGGGAGTATTTAGAAAAGGCAGTGAACATAGCAAACAAAGAAGACTTAGATTGGTTTGTGTCTATCCATTTTAATGCAACAACAACTCATACAGGACAAGGAGTGGAAGTGTATACTTATGAGGGGCAAACCTATAAAGAGGCTTTGAAAGTATGCAGCAACTTGGAGAAGTTCGGTTTTAAAAACCGAGGAGTCAAATCGGGCACTGGATTGTATGTAATTCGTAAAACGAAGGCAAAGGCAATGCTCATAGAAATATGTTTTTGCGATAATGCAACGGATGTTGCCCTTTATGAGCAGACAGGGGTAGATGGGATTGCACAAGCTATTTTCAGCGCATTTTTTGATTCTGCCATTCCTTCTTCTGTTAAGGAAGAAAATCACAACATGAGCAGGCAGGATTTTATAGAGTATGTTGGCGCCATAGCCAGAAGGGACTGGAGGGATACAAGAAGGGTATTGCCATCCGTGGTAGTGGCTCAAGCCATAAAGGAATCAGGAGCAGGAACATCGGAATTGGCCAGGAAGGCCAATGCGCTTTTTGGAATAAAAGAAAACGGATGGACAGGAAAGACTTATATAAAGGACGCAACAGAGCAAAGACCAGACGGATCCTATTATCAAATTCCTCAAACAGTGTGGAGGGCTTATGACAGCTGGGAAGAATCTATCTTGGATCACAATGATTACATAGCTACAAAAAGAATAAGAGGTAATGAGCTTTTGTATGAAAAAGTAATTGGTGAGGTAGATTATAAAAAGGCATGTTTCGCATTACAAGAAGCTGGATATGCCACTTCTCTTACCTATGGAAAGTCTTTAATAGAAGATTATATTGAAAAGGAAAATTTGCTCCGCTTTGACCTTCCATTAAAGGAAGAGGGAGATGAAAAAAAGCTTTACCGGGTCCAGGTGGGAGCTTTCAGAATTCAGGAAAATGCAGTCCGTTTTGCAAATACAATGAATCAAAAGGGAATTGAAACAGAGATTATCTACTTATAAAAAAGAAGCTTTGGTCATTTAACAAAAACACCAAGCTTCTTTATGATTCAGCTGAAAAAGGGACTTGAACCCTCGACCCCTTCATTACGAGTGAAGTGCTCTAC
>CANOLZ010000017.1 GCA_947567075.1 uncultured bacterium | reverse complement strand
ATTCCAATAGCCAGTACCATTTGGCTTTTCCATAAGGGAATTGTATTGACAACGGTTGTCTGAATCTTTTCTGACATCATTGTATCATTGCTTTGAATCATACGGATTTGGGGGGCCATCTGCAAAGAGATCATACGGGTCAATTCCAAGTCATGAATTTTTTTCTCAAATCGGTTACAGAGGGAGGCCATATCGTTAGCTGCCTGAGCGTCTTCAGGCAAGGCTGTTTCCTGGGCCTTTTTTAAAAGAACTGGAAGCTCTTTTTCCCTTGTGTTTTTTAGCTTCTTCTTTCCAGCAATGACATACATAGACAATTCCTTAAAATAGGCTGTATTTAATTCGTACATCTTGTCCAGCATAGCAATATCTTTCATAAGCTGAATTTGATGGTTTTCTAATACTTTACATATTTTATTTACATTGATTTCCGCCTTATCATACCGGGCTTTCATTGCTCCTAACTTATTGGAGTTTCTTTTGAAAAATCCAAGAATCCCCTTTTCTTCTTCATCTGTGTCAAAATTTTTTAATTCTGTGACAACGTCTGTAAGCATTTCCCCTATTTCTCCTAAGTCCTTTGTCCTTACATTGCCAAGAGCAGTTTCCGAAAAGTCTGCAATTTTCTTCTGAGCCCCAGCTCCATATTTTAATATCATATTGGAATTAGAAAGATCAATTTTTTCAGCAAAGTCCTCTACCATCTTTTCTTCTTCAGGTGTCAGAACAACTTCCTGTACTTTCAGTAAAGAATCTTCTTTTCCTTTTTCTACTTCCTTCTTCGTTTCTTCCAAAAAAGGCTCCAATGTTAATGTAGGAGTTCCTTCCATTTCTAATATGTTTTCATACCCTTCACTCATTGTTACATCCTCCTATCCCCTGCATCTTTCTTAAAATCACTTCCTGTCAGCCCCTCTTTTTCCAGCATAGCCTGGAGAACAGAGGCGTCTGTCGTTACATCAAAAGCTGTATCCTGATATAAATCGTCTAATAAAGTCTCAAATGCGTGATTGATTGTGTCTAAAGTTTTCTCAATCTCTTCTTTTGCCGTTTTAATATTCTCTCCTTGGATCTCAACCTGATCAAAATCCTTATATGCATCTACTAATTTCACAGTTGTAGGCAAATAGTATTCCATAAATTTCTGCATCTCGTCTATTTGTTCTGGATGCTGTTCTATTGTTTCAAATATCTCACCAATGACCTTTTCCAGCCGGACAAGCTTTGCTGATATTACCTCTCCCCTTATTTCCCAATTTGCCTTTTTTAACGCCTGTAAATATTTCTGTCCTTCCATTAAAACTTGGTCAAGTTCTTCTTCCCTTTTATCAATATACAAATTTTTCCTTTCCAGCTTTAGTCTCTCCTCCATAGCCTCCTTTGTTTCCAAATACTGCTGATACATATCCTCACCAAACATTAGGCATGTTTCCTCTTCATCTATATGTGCGTCTGGCAGCATTCCTATTTGTATCATCTTCTTCAGTTCCTTTATGACAAACTTCCTAGGCTTCCCTGTATGTTTTGCCAATTCTTCCAAGCTGCAATACATTTTCTCCTCCGCCCTTTTCACATAGAGGCGAAGTCTTCGAAGCCTTGCCCTCATGGTAGTGCCTACTCCCAGCATTGTACAAAAGCCTCCAAAGCAGGCGGCAATTATACCTATTAGTATGCTTGCCGCAACAAAATGCATGTTGACAGATAATACAATAAAAAGCAATAAGAATAATATAGCAGCGGATACACCCATTCCAATACTGCCAAAAACCATATAAAGAATTCCTGAAATCCTTCCCTTCCAGACGACCTTCAAGCCTTTTTTCCCCTTTAAAGCAGGAATTTGTCCTTCTCCACTTTCTTTAATAGCTCCCCTATACACTTTTGAAGAATCTTTATATTGATAAATATGTCTTTTAGCCTCATCTAAGGCTCCATACACAGTATCGGATATATTTCGGTTTAACTGTCCAAAATTCATTGTATCAATTGCTTCCTGTACAGTATCTTTAATTTGTTCCCCTATGTTTGAATAATTTTTCCTATCCATGTCATCAAGAACCTTTCCTTCTTTAACCATTCCTTGAGTTGCTGTATCATTGACAAAGTCAGCTGTGCTCTCAACATTTACCTTTATCATATCACGATTTTTTTCACATTACAATTCATCTTCTTATTCCTTTATTGTATATAAATAACTGTTACCTGTCTTTCCCATTCTCTCAACAATATTTAAGCTGTTTAAAATGTTTAAGGCTGTCTGGGCTATGGAAATGGAGACACAAGCTTTTTTTGCATAATCCAAAGATGTAAAAGGCTCTTTTAACCCCCTTGGAATAAGCTGTTTGAAGTCCTCTTTCTGTTCTATGGATACTTCCTCTACCATTGCCAGGGGTACCCTCTCATAACGGCTCGATCCCTTTTTCCTATCTTTTCCAAAACCGTTCAAAAGACGAAATTCTTCCATATCAAGAAGTACAATTTTCAAATGAAGGTTCGGACTATATAAATATTGTTTTATTTTATAGAATTCAAAAAAAGCTTCATAAACATTTCCCCTTTTTGGGGATTTTCTTTTCGGAGATAGAGAACCTGTCTCTTCGTCTATCCAAATAAGCCATTTTTCACGGGGCATAGGATAAATAATAGTAACTGGGCAAAGAGGGAGAAACTTCTTTAGCTTCTCCCTCATTTTATTAAAGTTTCTTGTCTGAATCTCAATAATTTCACTCCCTGTATAAATATCAACTACATAATTCTCAATGGGAATTTCATGTGTCTTTTCATCTGGAGCATAGTAATGTTTTAAAATAGCATGAATATTTTTTTCCCTTAACGTTCCTATTCCCTGTCTCTTTCTATTTTTTCCAATAATCTTCTCCTTCGCCTGTTCAAAACGTTGTTGATCCATTTTCTGCCTTTCCTTAATAACTTCTGATCTTGTCCCTTCCATCATCTGTTGTGTTTACAATCTTCTCTATCCTCACATAATAACCATGATTACTGTCCACTTCCACAAAAACCCTATCTTTTTCCTTATGCCCCATAATAGCTTTTCCTATAGGAGACTGGATGCTAATGAAACCTTTTAGAGAATTACCCCTAATAGAAGTAACTAGCTTATATGTCTCTGTTACATCCTCCCCTTCAAAATATAATTCTACAGTGTTATTCAATCCTACTTCATCTTCCTTTGATTCTTCTGATATGATTTGTGCTGTTCTAATCACTCTTTCCAAATAACGAATTCGGCTCTCATTTTTATTTTTTTCTTTTTTTGCCGCATGATATTCAAAATTTTCACTTAAGTCCCCATGGGCTCTCGCTTCCTTTACGGCCAAAATGGCTTCTTTCCTTACAACTAATTTACGATGTTCAATCTCTTCCTCTATTTTTTTTATATCCTTTTTTGTTAGCTGCTGTCCCATCCGAGTATCCTTTCTTTTTCCTTTAAAAATATTGGATTTCTTCCACACCACGAATGCCTAATCCCTTTTCATCCCCTACTGTTATATGGCTTTCTTTAAATACTGCTCCACCTAAAACAGGATCCTTTTTGCAAAGGGATGGCCCATCGAGATCGATCTTTGTTATTATCTGTTTTCCACATGCTAAGTGAACCGCAGCATTTACACTAATTTTTGCCTCCAGCATACATCCTATCATACACTCCACCCCAAAAACTTCTGCCGCAGATACTATTTTTAATGCCTCATAAATTCCGCCACATTTCATTAATTTTATGTTAATAAGATCAGCAGCCCCCATCTGCATTATTTTTATTGCATCCTTTGGAGAAAATACACTCTCATCTGCCAAAACAGGGATAAGCGATCTCTCTTTGACATACTTCATTCCTTCTAAGTCATAAGCTTTGACAGGCTGTTCCACTAACTCAATATTTAGATCCATTTCCTCCATTTTGTCTAAGATTCTCACTGCTTCCTTTGGATTCCATCCCTGGTTTGCGTCCAAGCGAATAGAAATATCCTTCCCTATTGCCCTTCGAATTTCTATAAGCCTTTCTATATCCTTCCTTGAATCTTTTCCAACTTTCACTTTAATACAAGTATACCCTCTTGTAACTGCATCCTTTGCGTCCATTGCCATCTCCTCTGGTTCGTTGACGCTAATGGTAATATCTGTCACTATTGTTTTTCTAGAGCCCCCAAGGATTTTATAAACGGGAAGTCCGTAAAGCTGACCATATAAATCCCATATAGCCATGTCTGCTGCCGCCTTAGCACTTGTGTTTCTCACAATGCATTGTCTTAAGTCCATCATTAAATCTTCCAGTTCATCGATCTCTCTACCTAAAAGTACCTTTTGTATAGGGCCTTTCAATGCTCCTGTAATTGCTTCCCACGTATCCCCGGTTATTGCCTCTGTAGGAGGCGCCTCTCCATATCCTATATGTCCTGTATCTGTATGGAGTTCAATAACCACATCTTCCACCTTATCTACTGTACGAATAGCTGTTTTAAAAGGCACTCTTAAAGGTGCAGATATTTTTCCCAGCCGAATTTTTGTTATTTTCATTTATATGCTCCTCTATTAAATGTCCTCTGTTCATTTCTTTTTATAATCATTGTATCATTAGAACATATATTTGTCTATCCTGGGAAAACATTGCTTTTCTTATAGTTTATGGTAAAATAAAAGAAGATCCAAGGTGAGCATATTACATATTTTAAAGCATTATAAAACCTTTTCATTTTCGTTTTCTTTGTTATTTATAAAAATTTTATTACAGAAATGAATGGGTTTCAAGGGGGCACCTGTCCAAAGAAGAATCTCCTTTTAGGAATGCTCTTACCTAATCCATAGTTTTTTCTAATATCTTACTAATCACAACAGCCTTGTAAGATTTTCTTATAAAAAGATACCTACTGGATTAAAAAAATATGTGAAAGAAATTTTAGAGCAGAATTCAGTCAAAAAGATTTTTTATCCTTACAACTTCTTTTCTTTTTTTGTGGGAAGTGTTATAATTTTTCTTTAAATAAAATATATAATTTATTTAAATACATAAAAATTCAAAAGAAAAGAGGCAAACTTTATGTTAGCTGTGGCTCGCAAAAATAAAATCAAAAATATAATAGGAGAAAAAAAAAGTGTATCCGTTGCTGAATTATCCAAAACCTTCGAGGTTACAGAAGAAACAATACGCAGAGATCTAAAGGCTTTGGAAAAAGATGGGTTTCTCGTACGAACTTATGGTGGAGCTTATATTCAAGATGACACAGATACGCAAGTCCGCTCTCAAATGTCAGAAGAAAAATATATAGACAGTAAGGCTGCCATTGCAAAAGCATGCCTCCATATTATTCAGGAAGGTGATTCTATATTTTTAGACTCTTCTGCCACTTCTTTCTTTGTATGCAAGGCAATCCAAAATATGCGCCTCACAGTTGTCACCAACTCCCTTCTTATTTTAGAGCATCTATACGATTGTTCTAATATACGTCTTATATGTACTGGAGGCTTCCTTTCCAGAGAAAAGAAAGCCTTTTTTGGTAAAATTGCAGCCCAGTCTCTTAATTCTTTTTATATAGATAAGGCCTTCTTCTCCTGCCGTTCTATTTCCATAAGACAAGGAATTACCGATTCTTCAGAAGATATTGGTATTCTCCATCAAAAGCTTATAGAGCGCTGTGATAAAGTATTTCTTATTGCTGATTTCTCCAAGTTTGACAAAACATCTTTTTTACATGTCTGCGATTTTGAGCATCTCACAGCTATTGTTACAGATAAATGCCTTTCCAATGATTGGAGAGACTTTCTTCAGAAAAAGAATGTGAAAATAATAGAATGTTCCCATGAATAAAAATGAACCTTTTTATTGAAGTTCTTTTTCCATTTTTATTAAGAGCTCCAAGTTCTTTCTTTCATAGTCATTAAAAACTTGATCATGAAATTTATCCCTTCCACAAATAGGTTCATACCAGGCACAACCCATAAAATAGTTATTTAAATCTTCATTAACAAAAATATATCCATGCCTTGCATAAATCTCATTTTTTGCTAAATGAATAACAACAAATGGACTATTTGTGAAATCTTCTTCTGTATAATATTTCATATGAGTAAAAAACAATGGTTCCATTTTATTGGCAATGTCTCTTACTTCCCGGATATTTTCCCAATAGTCAGTAATTTCCTCATAGTATCTACTTGCTTTATAATAACTACTTCTCGCCCATATTCTTTCTTCAATCTCTTCCATAGAAAGTTCTGAGTAAAATTGTTCATAAAATTTTTCCATCATTTCTTTTTCTGTTAATTCATCCTTTTTTCCTTCCATAACTGACAAATCAAAAATTTTTTGTTCTGTTTCTTCTTGCAATGCATACTTATTATGAGAGACCCCATCTTTCAATGGCATATATTCCACTGTGCCCTGCATCTCTTTGTTTTTGTATGAATGGATTCCAAACATACATACACTTACTCCTATTATTATAATAAGTAACCTTGACATAGCAATCCCCCCATTCTATAAAAATCTAGGTTTGAACTTTCGAAGTTTTTTATTTAACTATTATATATTCAAACGTAAAGAAAGAAAAGGGCTCCTGTTTGAATAAGGTTTGCCTTTAGGAATTTATATGAAATCAGGTGACTTTAAAATTATTGTATGCTATAATCGTAAAGTATGAATACACATAGATCTTTGTTTTAGAAAGTGAGGATTATTTCATGAAAAAAATACATAAATGGACACTCCTTCTCTTTTCATCCACGATGCTCATTGTAAGCTGTGGCAAAGAAAAGGATCAAGCTTCTACGTCCATTCCTGTTATTGAAATGCCTGATCCATCTCCTTCCACTTCATCAAGTGTGACATCTCAGGAACCAGTGGAAGATGTTCGGGAAGGAATGACCCGCAGTGTTTTGACGAATCAATGGATTGATGAATCCTTAAAAGATCAACGTCCTGTCGCAGTTATGATCAATAATATAGAAGCCGCACTTCCGCAATCTGGCATTGGTAAGGCTGGTGTCATGTATGAAGCCCCAGTAGAAGGAGGACTGACTAGGCTTTTAGCTGTTATAGATGACTGGGCTAGTTTAGGGGAGTTAGGTCCGGTCAGAAGCTGTAGACTGTATTATGTATATTTTGCTTTAGAATGGGACGCTATTTACGCCCACTTTGGAGGACCAGAATTATATGTAAAGGAAATTTTAAGTGAAGACTATGTACATAATTTAGACGGTCTGGAATTAGAGGGAACTGCCTATCACCGCAGATCCAGGCCCGGGGTAAGTAAGGAGCACACTGCCTACACAAGTGGAGAAGAGCTTCTAAAAGGGTTAGAGAAAAAAGGGTATAGTATGACCTACACTGGAAATTATGAAGGCCCCCATTATCAATTTGCCTCTGAAGATAACCCTGTTGATCTTTCCTCTAGTACAGGAGTCCAAGATGCAGTTCATGTGGAACCAGGATACTCTATCAATAAACCTTATTTTGAATATCATGAGGAAGATGGCTTATACTATAGATATCAATATGGCAATCCCCATATTGATGAGACAACGGGAGAACAGCTTGCATATAGAAATATTCTCCTCCAGACAACGTACAGTGTGAGCTTAGACGCCAAAGGATACCTAGGTTTTAAAAACCACGACACAAGTTTAGGAGGGTATTATATTACAGGTGGGAAAGCCATTCCTGTCACTTGGGAAAAGACCACTGATTTTGGCCCTACAAAATACTTTGATCAGGATGGGAATGAAATTACTCTCAATACAGGGAAAACCTTTATATGCATCATTCAAGAAAATGCAGAAAATCGAGTGGTCATACGTTAAATATAAAGGACAAAAGATTAGAAAGGCGTAGTGATGAAAATGACGGAAAAAAAATCAAAGACTCTTTCATTGTTTCAAAGGGGCAGCTACTCTTTTCCAGGAGTTCAAACTTCTGGAAAAGGCTTGCTTTCACTTTTACATTGGCTCTTTACTTTTTTTACAGATTCTTTTGTCTTTCGTGTTCCTATTTCATCCAATCCTTGGGACTACCTTATTTGTAAGTTCATTGTTCTTTTTATTCTTTTCTTTTTTTACAAAAATTTATTGTATCTTCTATCTCCTAATAGGAAACATCATACAATATATTCCATATGCCAGGCTGCCCTTCCATATCTCATCCCCATGGCTGCTGTACTTATTTTTAAACTTCCTCAAGGTTTTCTAAGCAATGATGAAACCATTATATACAACGCTGCTATTCACCTGGAGCACTATACATGGTTTACTTACCTTACTGTCTATTATTATATTGTCAGCCTAATGATCTTACCCTTTTGGGCAGCTCCTATTATACTAAAAGTACTTTTCCAGATTTTTGTATGCGCCTATTGTGTGAATCGTTTAAATAACTATTTCAATAAAAAATATGGTGTTTTTATCTATTTCATTTTCCTTCTCTTTCCTGTACTCGCTTACACTACTTCTGCCCACCGTCTGCCCCTTTATTTTCTCTTGTATTTGCTTGTTAGCTTCTGCCTTCTCATGGATCATATAGAAGGCCTTCCTCTAACTATTAGAAAAGGTATCTTCCTCCTCCTTGCTAGTTCCATTCTTACCCAGTGGAGAACCGAGGGCATTTATTTATTTCTACTTATGCCAATCCTTCTATTTCTTACCTATCCCAGTCTAAGGACTAAAAAGAAAGTAGGATTTTTTTTCATCATCTATGTTTCTATCCAATATATTGTCTCCATCCCTCAAAATGGAATCCTTCCCTTAGGCCTAAATGCACAAGCAAACAACCGCATGGGTCCCTTTTATGCATATACTATTACAAATATGTATCGTAATGGCTTAGATCTTGAAAAAAATAAAAGGGATCTTGAAAATGTTGATAGATTTCTTTCGATAGAAGCCATTGAAAAGATTAATGAATATTATGAAGATATCAATTACGAAGATGTACTTATTCTCTATGAACCTAACTTTATTGGAACAAGAGAGGGAAGCAGCCCTCAGGATTACATTGCTTACACTAATGCCTGCAAAAATATATTTTTAAACAATGTGGATGTATTTATAAAAACTAGATGGGGCGCCTTTTTATACTCTGCCTTACCTTATCATATTGTTCCTCCAGGCAAAGGAGTTTCCTCTTATTTATCTTCTTTATTAAGCTTTATAAAAACCCTTTCCTACTGTCTTTTTGTTCCATGCCTTATCCTTTTATTCTTATGGATATATAGTATCATTAAAAGGCGAAGCTACACCTTTTTCTTTACCTCAGGACTTTTATGCCACTGGTTCCTTGTATTTATTTTAGCTCCTGCTTCCTATTTTAAATATTATTTTCCTATTTATATTATAGGATATACTTATTTGTTCCTTCTATTTCTTCAATGGATATATAACCTTTCTCACAAAGAAACTCCTGTTTCCTTTCTTTTATAACTTAAGCCCTCCTTTAGAGGGCTTAACATAGCAGCTTATTTCCCCAACCCCAGGCGGTTTACTGCACTGAATATAGCCCTCATTGAAGCCCTTGTAATGTTAGAGCTTACTCCTACCCCATAAGTGACTCTTCCGTCATCTACATCCAACAGATGAATGTAGGCCGCAGCCTGGGCATTGGATCCTCCTTGCAATGCGTGTTCCTCATAGTCCAAGACCTTGATTTGGATTCCAAGAACTTCCTTCATTCCCCGTTGTACTGCATCAATTGGTCCGTTTCCAACAGCCTCAAATACCTTCTCTGCTCCATGATCTGTGTAGCTAACCTTTACATGGGTATCAAACTTTGCCTCTCTCTCCCCACTCATATCATCTACTTTCATTTTCCGAAAATGTAATGGTTCTTTTTGATCCAAGTAATTTTCTTTAAATTTCCCCATAATTTGTTCAGGAGTAACTTCTCCCTGCTTTTCAGACATTTCCTGTATCATATTGGCAAATTCCTTGTGCATTCCTTTTGGAAGTTTAAATCCAAAATAAGTATCCATTATAAAAGCAACTCCTCCCTTTCCAGATTGGGAATTAATTCTTACAATGGGTTCATATTCTCTTCCAATATCTGCTGGATCAATAGGAAGATAAGGCACTTCCCAATACTCCCTCCCTCTCTCTGCCATTGCTTTTACGCCTTTATTAATGGCATCTTGATGGGAACCAGAGAAGGCAGTAAATACTAGCTTTCCAGCATAGGGGTGTCTTGGATCCACCTTCATTTTGCAGCATCGCTCATATACTTCTACAATCTGATTCACATGCTCTATTTTCAACTCTGGATTAATTCCTTGGGAAAACATATTATATGCTACATTTAAGATGTCAATATTTCCTGTCCTTTCCCCATTTCCAAATAAAGTACCCTCTACTCTCTGGGCTCCTGCCATTAACGCCAGCTCTGTCGCTGCAATCCCAGTTCCCCGGTCATTATGGGGATGAACGCTTAAAATGATGCTATCTCTATTTTTAAAATGTTTATGCATCCACTCAATTTGATCTGCATAAACATTAGGCGTTGTCATCTCCACTGTAGCCGGAAGATTTATAATCATGGGTTTTTCCCTAGTAGGCATCCACACGTTCTGCACTGCTGTGCAAATATCCAAAGCAAAGTCAAGCTCCGTGCCTGTAAAGCTTTCAGGAGAGTATTGTAATGTAATTTCCCCTGGAAAGTTTTTTGCCCTCTCCTTTACCATCTTTGCCCCATCGATTGCAATTTTCTTTATCTCTTCCCTTTCCATTCCAAATACTACATCTCTTTGCAGTACAGAAGTAGAATTATAAATATGCAAGATGACCTTAGATATACCTTCTATAGATGCAAAGGTTCTATCAATCAATTCCTCTCTACATTGGGTAAGAACCTGCACTCGAACATCCCCTGGTATCATCTTCCTGTCAACAAGCTGTCTTAAAAAATCAAATTCTATTTGAGAAGCTGCGGGAAATCCAATTTCAATTTCTTTAAATCCCATATCTGTCAACATTTGAAACATTTCCATCTTTTCTTCCACTACCATTGGATCGATTAATGCCTGATTTCCATCTCTTAAATCTACGCTGCACCACAGAGGCGCTTTTTCAATTTCTTTGTTTGGCCATTCTCTTTCTGGATAATGGACAATTGGATTCTTTTTATACCTTTTATAATTAAGCATTGCATGGACCTCCTAATATTTTAAAAACGGCTTCAGCATACTGAAGCCGCTCAACTTTTATTTTTCTCACCGGAATGTCGCTATAAAGCGCCCTCTTTTGCGCCCTACTCTCCCAATCCATTTTCAACAGCTGTTATTAAAGCTTTTAATGCTTCTTCCTCATCTTCTCCTTCACATACAAATTCCACTTCATCTCCACATTTAACACAGGCACCTAACACACTCAATACACTTTTAGCATTGGCTGTATTATCCTTAAATGTAAAGGTTATTAACGATTTAAACTGCATTGCCTCTTTACATAGGATTCCAGCTGGTCGCAAATGCAGTCCTGTAGGATTCTTAATAACCACCTTTTGGCTTACCATATCAATTTCCTCCGATCATGTTTCCTCCTTGCTATATCTATGAAAACTATACCATTATTTTGTCTATTCTACAAGTATTTTCACAAAAATACAGTCTTTTTTGTTACTTTTCCTATATATTTAAGGATATTTCTATTTCTTATATTGTTAATCATAGCATTACATTTTGAATTAAATCTGCCAGCTTTTTTGCGTCTTCCTCGATCTTTTTCTGATCCTTTCCTTCTATCATTACCCGTACAAGAGGCTCTGTTCCAGAGGGACGAATAAGAACTCTTCCCTCTCCTGCAAATCTTTCCTCCAACTGATGGATAGCTTCGGCAATTTCTGGATAATCCATATAGTTTTCTTTTTTATGGCTGGGTACTTTTGCATTCACTAATGCCTGAGGGAGCACTTCCATAATAGAGGACAGCTCTGATAAAGGTTTGCCCGTTTCCACCATTACTTCCAATAAATGTAATGCACTTAACAGCCCGTCTCCTGTCGTATTCTCATCTAAAAATATAATATGTCCAGATTGCTCTCCCCCTAAATTCGCTCCAATCTCACACATTTTTTCCAATACATAGCGATCCCCTACTTTTGTCTCCTCTATATTAATTGAATTTTTCTTTCCCATAATGAAGAATCCAAGATTACTCATTACTGTTGCAACAATTGTATTTTTCTTCAGTTGTCCCTTGCCCTTCATATAGTTTCCAATGATGGCCATTATTTCATCCCCGTCTACTTTGTTTCCATTCTCGTCCACTGCAAGAAGACGGTCTGCATCTCCGTCAAAGGCAAGTCCTACTGCCGCCTTTTCATACACAACTCTGGCCATTAACTCTTCTAAATGGGTAGAACCGCAGTTAGCGTTTATATTTGTTCCATCTGGATTGTTATGAATGGCAATAACCTCAGCACCTAATTCCCTTATTGTTTCTACAGATGTATAAAAAGCAGCTCCTTCTGCACAGTCCACCACAATTTTCATTCCTGAAAGGTTGACAGGGACTGTTTTTTTCACATGGTTTATATACTCTTCCCTTGCGTCTGTTCGGTACTTGATTTTTCCAATTCCAGAACCAATGGGTTTTGGGATATCCTTTAGCCCTTCTCTTATCACTCCCTCAATCTCATCTTCTAAAGCATCGGATAATTTATATCCGTCTCCATTAAAAAACTTAATACCATTGAATTCTACAGGATTGTGAGATGCAGAAATCACTATTCCCGCATCTACTTTATACTTTCTTGCCAAATATGCCACTGCAGGAGTTGGTATAATTCCTACATAAACAGCGTTAGCACCTACGGAACATATACCAGCCATGATAGCATTTGCCAGCATATCTCCTGAAATTCTCGTATCACATCCTACCATAATAGTCGGCTTATGTGCATTTTCCTTTGTCAATACGTAAGCTCCTGCCTGTCCCAGCTCCATAGCAAGGAGAGGACTTATTTCTGAGTTTGCCACTCCTCTGACACCATCTGTGCCAAATAGTCTACCCATATTCTATACTCCTTTCATATCCCCTAATTATTTTATATTACTATTCTTCATTTATAGTACCTAATGTACTATGTTTAACTGCCACAATAGTAATATTCAATCCGTCAAAAAGTTGAATGCCTTCTGGTAAAGACACAGTAGCTGTTGCTGTATGTTTGCCTTCCACCAGTTCTCCTTCTCCTGGGATCAGCGTTTCTATATCAATCTCTGCAGTTGCTGTAGACCCGTCAAAGAGCTCATAGTCATCCCCAAGTCCTCTCACTGTAAAAGAAACCTGCCCATTTGCATATTCTGAATCGTCAACAGCTATTGCATATCCTTCTGGTATATTTTTTAAAGATATATTTGATATAGGCATAAGAACCGTCTTTTGCTGTAAAGGCTCAACAATAGCAGTCACTACTGCCTTACCCTCAAATTCACTATCTACTAATGTAACTCCTACAGGCAAATGCTTCGTTATATCAACAACAAATTCTTTATTTCCTGTAGCGCCTGTTATATCAAGGCTAGAATCTGTAACTACAAGAGATTGTAATGCATTAAATGCATTACCCACTCCTGCTATTCTTATGGAAGGAGGGTTGCTTATTACTTCGCCTGTTGCCGCATAACCTGCTGCTGGCGTTCCAGATATGTGGAAATGGAATGGAATAGTTTTTGTTTTCATTATTTTCACATCCACATTGACTGCCAAAATGCTAAAAGTAACCCTTCCCCCATCTATCTCCTTTCCTCTATCGTCATAAAGCTTGACAGGTTGTTTTTCCAATTGAATATCTGAGTTCATATCTTCTACATCCACACGAATAGCCGCCCTGCTTATAGATGAAATAACAGATTCCGGACCAGCTAGGCTTACTACATTCTGGTTCAAAGATACTGTCCCAGTCACATGTCCTTCTGCTGGTTCTCCAACCATATCAACCTCAATTCTCATTTGCTTTCGCTTCATATCTTCAATTCTTATGGACATATTTTTTGTTCTGGATTCTGCTGTTACTGCTCCCTCCACTCCAACTACAGACAGAGTAATGGGCACAGTATCCATAAAGGTAAGCTGCTTCATATCTGCTGTCGCCTTAATATTATCAACTGTCATTTTATCTACAATGGTTCTTGGCCCTTCTACCCGTACATTAATAAAATCTGTGCCCTCTAATACCTCATAAACTTTTTGTTCATTTGTTATGACATTAGCATTGGCAACCTCTACAGGGACAGGACCAAGAGTAGTCGTTATTTTAGGATTATTAATGCTCACTACAATCATCCAAAGACCAAGGGCAATAAGAACAGATAAAATTTTCAGGCCAAGGTTTTTTGTCAATCTATTTTTCATCCTTCGCCCTTCCTTTCCATATTCTGAACTTTTTCTCTTCTACTACTGTTTTATTTTGTAAAATAATAAGCTTCTCCCTTAGCTTTTCTGCATCAGAATTTCTAAAAAGCTCCCCATTCCATGCAATGGACACTCTCCCTGTTTCTTCTGATACAATAATAATGAGGGAGTCTGTTGCCTCTGACATTCCTACTCCTGCCCTGTGCCTTGTTCCTAGATCCTTACTTAACCTCATGTTATCTGATAAAGGCAGGTAACAGGTAGCTGCTACAATTCGATTTCCATTTACAATTACAGCCCCATCATGAAGAGGAGTGTTGTGTTCAAATATATTAATGAGGAGCTGACTAGAAATTAAGGAATCCAAAGGAATTCCTGTCCTTATATAGCTATCTAGTCGGTCACTTTGCTGCATGACAATAAGTGCTCCTGTTTTTGCCTTTCCCATTTCAAAACAAGCTTTAATTATCTCATCAATTGTTTTATCGCTAAAACGTTCCTCTGTATTTTTTCCAGGATCAAAGGGTAAAATGCTTGTGAGAAATTTTTTTCTTCCCAGCTGTTCTAAAGCTTGGCGCAACTCTGGCTGAAAGACTATAACCCCTGCAATAACAGCAATATTCATTACGTTTTGAACAATCCAAAGTATCGTATTCATTCGAAATAGAGCGGCTACAAAAATAAACACGAGAATTATGATAATTCCTTTTAGCAATGACCATGCCCTTGTATTTTTAATCCAGACCATAACTTCATAAACTAAAAAAGAAATAATCATGATCTCGACGATATCTGTCCATCTAATTTTAATATCACTAATGGATATAACGGATAAATATTTTTCTATGCTTATTCCCAGCTGTTCCATCTTTTTACTCATGCCTTTCTCATTGGGCTAATTCGTAGGCATAGGACTTGGAGCTTTACAATGAAAGTTTTCCATTGCCAAGTTCCCATACCTGATAATTTTAACATATCATATTCTTATTCTTTCCATATTAATCCTTAATTTTCACATTCTATTTCTTGATAAGAAACAATCTTTTTTCTATTATTCCCTATATGTTCTTCGTCTTTGGGGGTTGATTCTCTGCACCTTAACTTCTGGAGTCGACATTCTAATTTTTGGCACTGCTTTTACATAATAATAATATTCATCATCTTCAAATTGTACATGCTCTGTACGGGAATAATCTACATAAAATACAAAAAACTGTAATATGAATAAAATGGGAATTGAAATGAATGTCCCAATTACTACTCCTCCTAAAGGCACACTAATTTCTAAAATCAAATTTCCTAACAATATACTAAATAAATTGCAGGAAGCTCCTACAATGATAGCAACTGTCCAAGCATAATTAATAGACATTCTGCGAATCAAATAAACAACAATAATTGTCAATGTAAAAGCAGAAATCATTAGGAGCATTGTTTTATCTTCGAAAATATGGTCAATCACATACTTAAATTTTTGAATGGTATTCTCTAATTCTAAATTGCCAAGAGCTGCTGAATTTGCCTTCATATAATGAAGTACATAGTAAACAACAATACCACATCCTACTGATATAGAAGACAAAGGTGTCCCAATACATCCCATTATAAGAGGAACTGCGTAGGGCGTTCCAATTGCAAAGCAAATAGGAGTCAGTAGCACTGCATAGGTATCCTTAGGAGTAAACTTAAAGTAAAGAAAAAACATGAGAAGAAATAAGATTCCTACAACTAAGGCACATTCTATGGAAAGGGAATACAAGTGTAGTATTACAAAAGCTCCTGCTATGACGACAATTAAATTCGAAGGCATAAAGGAACAGACAAGTGCAATAAGAATTACAATTACTAAGTTTTCCAGCTGATTCATAAAACCAAGACTTTCATTAATAATAATCAAGGAAATAAAAGCAGCCAGGAAGCGAACTGCTGGAGTAATATATACTTCATATTTTCCATAAAACTGCTTTAACGTTTCCCTCATTTCTAATAATGCCGTCATTTTCTACTCTCTCTTTCATACATTACAGACAACTCTCTCAAATATGCCTGATAGTGTCTTAAACTTCTTTTTGCCTGTTTATACCGATAAGTATAATAAATATAAGCAATAATGGCATACGCCCCAATTAACACTAAGTAACTTGCAAGAATGGATTTTGCAAAGGAAATCATATCCATCTTATAAATATTTTGTAAAAAACTTTCCAAATCGTAATAGATATAAACAACTAAAATCAGCCCAAATGCAATGCTTGCGCTGATGATAGCCTTTAACACCTGATAGCTGACATAATCATGCTTGAAATAATTCCCAATAGGAATCATTTTCTTTCCTTCATGCTCCTCAAAAGCAGCCATTTTGGTCATTAATTTAATTCTTTTCTCATTTAGCATAATGTTCCTCTAAATTATCATCCATTATTTATCTAAATAACGCATTCTAGGATTTTCTTTCAAATCTTCCTTTGGACTTTCCTGAGGTTTGTTTGCCTTCACAACACTATTAATATTATTGATCATAGCATTCTTACATTTATCACAAAATCTTCCTGTACGTATCGTAGCTCCACAATTCTCACACTCTATGCCAAGCATAGAATCCTTCGAAAATGTAAGACGCTCCTCACGAACCCACTGTTTAATTTGGTTTACATCTACTCCACAGTTATCTGCCACCTGCTTCAACGTAGCAATCTCATTTTCGTAAATATATTGTTTTACTTCATGAAATTTTTCTTCCAAGGCTGCCTTACACGTAGGACAAATTGGGTAACCTGTAACATAATTAAATATTTTTCCACACTTTTTGCAGTTTCGAACGTTCATCTCCATCCTCCATTCTTGCATCATCTGCGAATTTGAGCACAAGCACAATATTAGTTCTTCTTTGACTCGTCTTATACTAACTCCCATCCATCCCTCTCCCAATTGCAATACAGATAACATAAACCTTCTCCACACCAGCTGCCCTCAATACTGCTGCAACTTCATCCACTGTGCTTCCTGTCGTATAAATATCATCTAATATTACGGCTGTACTTAATTTTACATCATTTCTCATCATTTTAAAAGCCTTTTTCAAATTATTTTGCCGCTCTTTATCGTTTAGCTGTTTTTGAGGTAACGTTTTTCTTGTCCTAGCTACGAGAGAAGCTTCCACTGGAATGCCCAGTCTTTGCCCCACTTTATTTGCCACCAATTCAGCCTGATTAAACCCCCTTCTTTTCCTTCTGCTTTTATGGAGAGGCACAGGAATAATGGCCTCCACCTTCCACTTTTTTATTTGATCTCCTAATTCTTTTACTATTTCCTGGGCATAGAACTCTCCATATTCCCTTTTATTGTTATATTTAAACTCATAAATGCTTTTTTTCATAATAGGATTATACAAAAAGACGGAAAGTCCTTTTGTATAAACATATTTTTTTCGACTACAGTCATAACAGAATTCTATCTCTTGGGTCATAACTGGTTTCCCACATTGAAAGCATCTTGGCTCCTGGACATAGACAAGCTTTTTTTTGCATTCCTCGTGAGCCAGCCCTTCCCCTTTTTTCAAAATTTCATGGCAAATAGGACATCTAGGAGGATAAATCAGGAAACATATACCTTTTATTGCAAAGGAAAGCCAGGTATCTTTCTTTTTAGAGTTTTTCTTCAAATATTTCTTTAATCCTTTCTGTTAAACTTGTATATCTTTTTTGCTCAGAACCATTTTCTATCATTTGTTGAATCATTTTCCCGCTTCCTACTAAGGTAACGCAAGACTTTGCCCTTGTAACGCCTGTATATAGTAAATTTCTGTTAAAAAGCATTTTAGGACCAGATAGAATAGGTATAATAACTGCTGGATATTCACTTCCTTGGGATTTGTGTATTGTTATGGCGTAGGCCAATTCCAGCTCATCTAATTGCTTAAAAGTATATATTGCTTTTTTATATTCATCAAATTCGACTTCCACTGTCTCTGAGATACTATTGATTTTTTTGATGATTCCCATATCACCATTAAATATTCCATGTCCCTTTTCCATAGACATCCCATATTTATTTATCACATCCCAGTCCAATTGATAATTATTTTTTACTTGCATTACTTTGTCTCCCTCTCGGAAAACAAAATTCCCATGTTCCTTTTCTATTTTCCTTTCATCAGAGGGATTTAAATACATTTGTAATACTTTGTTTAAATTCTCCACTCCCAAATGTCCCTTTCTCATAGGCGTCATGACTTGAATGTCGTAAGGTTCTGCCTTTACATACCCTGGCAGTTTTTCTTTTACCAAGTATACAATGACTCCTAGAATGCTAGGAATGTCTTCTCTTTCTAGAAAAAAGAAGTCTTTATTTGCATTGTTCAGGTTTAATGGTTCCCCTGCGTTAATTTTATGGGCATTGACTACAATATCGCTTGTATTTGCCTGACGGTATATTTTTTTCAATATAACCGTTGGAAAACAGTTGGATTCCATCATATCTTTTAATACAGAACCTGGACCAACAGATGGCAGCTGATTTCTGTCTCCCACTAAAATTAGCCGTGTTCCTATTGTGACAGCTTTGAGCAATGCATTAAATAAGTGGATATCTACCATGGACATTTCATCAATAATAATAGCATCTGTTTCCAAAGGGTATTGCTCATTTCTTTCAAAAGGATTCTCCCTTCCCCTGTCTTCCATTATTCCAGATACTTCTAAAAGGCGATGGATGGTGCTGGCCTCATATCCTGTTGCCTCTGTCATTCTTTTTGCCGCCCTTCCCGTAGGGGCCGCCAACATAAAATCCAAACCCTCTGCTTCAAAATATTGAATTAACATGTTGATAGTCGTGGTCTTTCCAGTCCCAGGACCTCCTGATATAATGAAAATTCCATTTTTCACTGCCTCTATAACAGCCTGACGTTGAAGTTCCTCTAAGCAAAGTCCTGTTTCCCCTTCCAGTTTCTCAATTTTTTTCCATATTTCTGCTTCCCTATCCTCCATCCACTGTAATTGAAAAAGCATTCTGGCACAGTTTAACTCTGTATAATAAAGAGAAGCTTCGTAGATATTTGTCTGATCTTTCCTGGCCTTAATAATAATTTTTTTATCCATCATTAAATTGGCCAGCTGTGCCTGAATCTCTTCTTCTGAAAGCTTTAATAATTCCCTGCACCTTTCTAAAAGTTCCTGCTCTGGAAGATAGACATGCCCGTCTTTCAGCCCTTGAAACAACATGTAGAGAATTCCGCTCCTAATTCTATAATCTGAATCTGTATGAATTCCCACCTTGGATGCAATTTCATCAGCCATGCGAAAGCCGATTCCACTCATCTCATCAGCCATACGGTAAGGATTTTCCTTTATCATTGTATAAATTTCCGTCCCATATTTCTCGTAAATTTTCACTGCCAATACTGTTGTTATTCCATACTTTTGTAAAAAAATCATTGCCTGCCTTTGATCCCGCTTTTCTTCTACTTGTTCCCCTAACTCTATAGCCTTTCTCTCACTGATTCCTTTTACTTCTGAAAGACGCTCTGGCTCTTCCTCCATTATACGGAAAGTATCTAACTTGAATTTTTTTACAATTCTTGCAGCTAAGGCAGGCCCAATCCCTCGAATGGCTCCTGAGCCTAAATATCTCTCTATGGATACAATATCCTCTGGAACAGTGATCACATAAGTTTCCACTTTTATTTGCTCCCCATAAGATGGATGTTCTATCTTATGCCCAGTTACCTCTATTGTTTCCCCTTCATCAATGGACTGAAAATGCCCAACGCATATATGGGTTTCTCCCTCATGGACAAGCTCCAAAACTGTATAACCATTATCTTGGTTTCTAAATACAATATGATCTACATATCCTTTTAAGCAAAAGGTTTCCATTGCTATACTCCATACTTATTACAAGATAATATGAGGTAAAAGGCTGCCTCACGACGAAACTATGCGGGGCAGCCTCATTATCCTTTTTCTTATCCATTTGTTCTTTTCATTTGTTCATATAACATTTGTGCCAGTCCAAAGTCACTTGTATCCGTTGCGCTTTTTGCATATTCTTGCGTCAAATTATCTTTAAAATAATTCATTAAATTTTTAGTGGGAGCTGACATTTCTGAGTCCACATTTACTGTTTTAAGCATTTCTTTAAACATCATTTCCACAAAATATGACTCAAACTGTTTACAGGCGCTCATCAATTCCTCATCTGTTGAATTATTCAAGTCTCTATTAAATGACTGCTCTGTCCGAGTTGCTGCGGCAGATTCAATGGCATTATTTACGTATCCATTATATAAACTGCTTACGTCTACTGACATCTAAATCCCTCCTATCGTTTCAGATTGTTAGCTGTCTGAAGCATTTCATCAGAAGTGTTGATTGCCTTTGAGTTCATCTCATAAGCTCTCTGGGCCACTATCATATTTACCATCTCATCAACAACTTGCACATTAGACGCCTCTAAGTAACCTTGTACAACTCTGCTCTGTGGTAGTTCATCATTATCCTGTTCATTCATTGCTTCTCCAGATGCGGGGGTCTGGGCAAATAAAGTACCTCCCTGTTTCATTAAACCAGCTGGGTTCATAAACTGGAATAATCCCAACTGAATTCCCATATTCTGAGGATTCCCGTCTCCATCTGGGTACATGAACTGACCATCTTGGGAAATGGAAATATTGCTTGTTACAATGTCTGCGCCAAACTCAATAGGATCTCCATTGCTGTCCAGTACTGCCTCTCCATTACTGTTCGTTAAGGAAATACCTCCATCTGCATTTATGGCATATACAAAATTACCATTTCTTGTGTAATATGTATTTCCATCCTCTCCTGCAATAGCAAAAAATCCTTTACCTTCAATAGCAAAGGCAGAAAGACTATCGGAAGCCTGGAAAGGCCCTTGTCTAAATTGAGATGTAATTGCAGACGTACGTACGCCTAATCCTACCTGAGCTCCAATAGGTTTTGGATCCCCGTTTGCCGTTGTTGTATTTGTCTGCAAAGTTTGATATAATAAAGATTTAAATTCTACTGTATCTGTTTTATATCCTACTGTGTTCACATTGGACAAATTATTTGCAATTGTGTCTACATTCGTCTGCTGGGCAATCATGCCGCTTGCAGCGGACCATAATGATCTTACCATATTCTACCTCTCCTATTCGTCTCATTTTTATGAATCCCTACATCAAAAGCAGAAATTTATGACTCATTAACTGTTAAGAAATTCTTATTAAACTCTTCCTACTTGATTCACTGTCTTATCAAGAATATCGTCCATTGTTGTAATCACTTTCTGATTTGTATCATAAGCTCTCTGGATGGCTATCATGTTGACCATCTCACTTACAGGCTGTACATTGGATGCTTCCAGTACTCCCTGTCTCACTTGGGCAGCTGCCGGCTGCTCTTGTGCTCCTTCTACTGTCTGAATAAGATTTTCTCCATATTTTTCAAGAAAATCATAGTTCACAAAATCTATAATCTGAAGCTGTCCTACCTGCTCGTTATTTTGGTAGACTGTACCATCTGTATTAAAGCTGACTGGCTGAGATAAAGCTAAGGTAATAGGGTTTCCATCTGTTCCCAATACAAAATCCCCATCCTCGGTTACAAGATTCCCCTCATTATCAACTGTAAAAGAACCATCCCTTGTATACTTTGTAGAAGTCTCCCCTGCCTTATTTGTAAATTGAATAGCAAAAAAGCCTTCTCCCTCCAGGGCAAGATCAAACTCATTATCTGTTACCTGCAAAGGTCCTGCAGAATAGTCTGTATAATTCTCGCCAATCTTTACTCCAAAACTCATCTCCCCCAACCTTTTGGCAGAGCTATACTCTGATTTATCTTTTACTTTATATGCATAAATATCTGCAAATGACTGGGCAGTTGCCCCCTCCTTCTTATATCCTTTTGTAGAGGTATTGGCCAGGTTATTTGTCAATACATCCATCCTATTCTGCTCGTTGAGCATACCTGTATAAGCGGTATACAAGCCTTTTAACATGGTTCCATCTCCTTTGCTCAAAAAAAATAAATTCGTGTATATAGGTATATCGGCACTAATTGATTTCTTCTTTATACCCTGCAAGAAATTCCACATATTTTCCAGTGCCAATAGCAACAGCCGTCATAGGATCCTCTGCTGTCATTGTATTAATGCCTGTCTTGTCCGCAATTAAGTCTTCTAATCCCCTAAGAAGGCTCCCTCCCCCAGTCAATACAATTCCTCTATCAGCAATATCTGCCGCCAATTCAGGAGGTGTTCTCTCAAGAACACTGTGAATAGATTCCACAATCTGAGACGTGGATTCTTTGAGAGCCTCCTCTGTCTCCTCTGAAGAAACTTTCACAGTTCTAGGCAGACCTGTTACAAGATTTCTCCCCCTGACGTCCATATAGTCCACCTCTGCCCTCTTAAAGGCAGACCCTATTTTTATTTTCAAGTCCTCTGCTGTTCTCTCTCCAATAAGTAGATTATGCTTTTTTCTCATGTACCGGACAATGGCTTCGTCAAAATCGTCTCCAGCAATTTTAATAGAGACGCTGACCACTGTTCCACCCAAAGAAATTACTGCAACATCTGATGTTCCTCCTCCAATGTCTACAATCATATTTCCACATGGCTTTGATATGTCAATTCCAGCTCCTATAGCTGCTGCTATAGGTTCCTCTATAATAGATACATCTCTTGCCCCTGCATTATATGTTGCATCTTCTACTGCCTTCCTCTCAACTTCTGTAACCCCGCTTGGAACGCACACGGCTATTCTTGGCTTGCGAAAGGTTTTTTTCCCCAATGCCTTCTGAATAAAATATTTCAGCATCTTTTCTGTCACTGTATAATTCGAAATTACACCTTGCCTGAGAGGTCTAACTGCAACAATATTGCCTGGTGTTCTTCCAAGCATCAGCCTGGCATCCTCTCCAATTGCTTTTATTTTATTTGTATCTCTGTCGAATGCTACGACAGAAGGTTCCTTCAATACAACACCTTTTCCCCGGATATACACTAGAATGCTGGCTGTCCCCAAATCAATTCCAATATCTGTATAAACCATAATAAATCCCCTTTCACTCCATATCATCTATTCACATTTTTTCCATCTGTTACTATAGTTAAACATTAGAAAAAATAATTGCCAATATTATATATACTTCTTTATACTCACAGCCATATTCCAAAAACACAAAATAGTATACTTTTCTCATTATAAACTATTCATCTTTTTTTTCAAAGGATTTTTGTGTTTTTTCTAAAAATTTTTTTACATAATATCCTGTATAAGAATTTTTACATTGAGCAATTTCTTCTGGAGTTCCAAAAGCAATAACAGTGCCTCCTCCTTCTCCTCCTTCTGGACCAATGTCTATAATATAATCTCCTGTCTTTATCACGTCCAAGTTATGTTCAATAACAACAACGGTATTGCCCCCTTCTGACAATCTCCTTAATATCTCTATTAGTTTATGGACATCTGCAAAATGAAGCCCTGTTGTAGGCTCATCTAAAATATAAATAGTCTTTCCTGTGCTTCTTTTACTCAGCTCTGTAGCAAGCTTTATTCTCTGAGCCTCTCCTCCTGAAAGAGTGGTGGAAGGCTGTCCCAGCTTAATATAAGATAAACCTACGTCATATAATGTTTCCATCTTTCTACGTATAGAAGGCATGTTTTCAAAAAAATCCACTGCCTCCTCCACGGTCATATCTAGCACATCATAAATATTTTTTCCTTTATATAGCACTTCTAATGTTTCCCTATTGTACCTTTTCCCCCCACATACTTCACAAGGCACATAGACATCTGGTAAAAAATGCATCTCAATTTTAATAATTCCGTCTCCGCTGCAGGCCTCACATCGTCCTCCTTTTACATTAAAACTAAATCTTCCTTTTTTATATCCCCTTGCCTTTGCATCCACAGTGGCTGCAAACAAATCTCTGATTTGATCAAAAACACCTGTATAAGTAGCTGGGTTTGAACGGGGCGTTCTGCCAATTGGAGACTGATCAATGTCAATTACTTTATCTAGCTGTTCAATGCCTTTCATTTTTCTATGCTTTCCTGGAATTGTCCTTGCCCTGTTTAACTCTTTGGCCAAACGTTTGTAAAGTATCTCATTGATAAGGGAACTTTTCCCTGAACCAGAAACGCCTGTAATACAAGTCATAATGCCAAGAGGGATTTTTACATCTATATTTTTTAAATTGTTCTCTGTAGCTCCTTCAATTACTAAGTATCCTGTAGGCTTACGCCTCTTTATTGGTACAGGAATCTGTATTTTTCCACTTAAATATTGACCTGTTATAGATGCATCCACTTCCATAATCTCTTTAGCAGTACCTTTGGCAATAACCTCTCCTCCACGAGAACCTGCTCCTGGCCCAATATCCACAATATAATCTGCGGCAAACATCGTATCTTCATCATGTTCTACTACTAAAAGGGTATTGCCAAGATTTCTTAAGTTACATAATGTATTCAACAATTTATCATTATCACGCTGATGGAGTCCAATACTAGGCTCATCTAAAATGTAAGCGACGCCCACCAATCCAGAACCAATTTGGGTGGCTAGACGGATTCTTTGAGCTTCTCCTCCAGATAAACTCGCAGTTCCTCTGGCCAAAGTAAGATAATTCAGTCCCACATCCATTAAAAATCCAACTCTTGCTCTAATTTCTTTTAGAATCTGACTTCCTATTAACTGCTGTTGTTTTGTTAAGTTTAAATTCTCCATAAATTCCTGAAGCTTTCCAATGGACATAGATGTCACTTCATGAATATTTTTATCCTGTACTGTAACAGCTAGAGCTTCCCTCTTTAATCTCTTTCCCTTACACTCTTTACAAGGAGTAATTCTCATAAAAGTCTCGTACTCCTGCCTCATCACCTCGGATCCTGTTTCTCTATAACGACGCTCTACATTTTTAATAAGACCGTCAAATGCCACGTCATAAATCCCCTCTCCCCTTGTCCCTTTAAAATATACTTTCACTTCCTCTCCTTCTGTTCCGTTCATCAGCATATCTTTTATTTGCTCTGGAAGTTGTTCATAGGGAACATCTAAGCTAAATTTATACCGTTTTACCAACGCCTGAAGTAATGCATTTGTGTAACTGGTCTTTTCAGTGCAAGACTGCCATCCCATCACTTGGATAGCTCCCTCGTTAATACTTAAACTTTGATCAGGTATCATAAGCTCTGGGGCAAACTCCCTATTATATCCTAAACCATGACAGACAGGACAGGCTCCAAAAGGATTGTTAAAAGAAAAACTTCTTGGCTCAATTTCATCTATACTGATTTCACAATCTGGACATGAAAAACTTTGACTAAACAAAATTGGCTCTCCATCCAAAACATCTACAACTAAAAGACCATCCGCTAGTCCTAAAACTGTTTCTACAGAATCTGTCAATCTTTTTAAAATTCCATCTTTCACAACAAGGCGGTCTACTACAATTTCTATGTTGTGCTTCATATTTTTATCCAATTGAATTTCTTCCTGGAGTTCATAAAGATTACCATCAATTCTTACTCGCACATATCCACTCTTTTTTGCCTTGTCAAAAACCTTTCCATGGGTTCCCTTTCTCCCCCTTACAACAGGAGCTAACAACTGTATTTTTGTTCCCTTTGGCAATTCCAAAATTTGATCAACCATCTGATCAACGGACTGCTTCTTTATTTCTTTCCCACATTTAGGACAATGGGGAATCCCTATTCGGGCAAAAAGGAGACGAAAATAATCATATATTTCTGTTACAGTGCCTACGGTGGAGCGGGGGTTACGGTTGGTAGATTTTTGGTCAATAGAAATAGCAGGAGATAACCCCTCTATGCTTTCCACATTAGGTTTTTCCATCTGTCCAAGGAACTGTCTCGCATAGGAAGACAAAGATTCCATGTATCTTCTTTGTCCTTCTGCATAAATTGTGTCAAAAGCAAGGGAAGATTTTCCTGAACCGCTTAAACCAGTTAAAACAACAAATTCATTTCTTGGAATATCAATGTCCAAATTTTTCAAGTTATGTTCATTGGCTCCTCGTATTTTAATATATTGTTTTTTTTCATCTTTGCTCATTTTCTTCTTGTGCTCCTTTTATCTCTAACCAAACAAGGTTCTTGTATAACTTTCCATTTGCACTATCTACAGCGAAAAACTCTATCTCTTTTCCATAAAGAAACCGCTTCTGAATAGCAAATTGGAACTGCTTAGATGTAGAGCTTGTATCCTGCAGCATTAAATACTCATAACTTGTCTCATAATAAGTATTTCCCACTTTTACATAAACATGATAATCCTGTGGTGACTCTGGCACGTGAAGACTGCCCTGAATTGTCATCATATTCAGTCCATCGTCATAAACCTCAAGCAATTTTCCAGAAACTCCCGCACCAGTCATACTATCAAAACTTAAGGATACTTCTTTGTCCCCTTCTTCATACTCCTTCTCCTCATCAAAAGGAGGAACATAACGATAGCCTTCAAAATGATAGAACTGCTGCATTTCCTCCAACATACTTCTCTCTGCTGTTTCAAAAATTACTACATCTGGTTGAATCAGATTTACATAATACTGAAGGGCCTGATAATTATTTCGGTGAAGAAAATATACCTCTTTGTATCTTTCTTTATAAAATTTGCTGTAAGGTCCAAAGTAGCTGTCCAAAAAAAACAAAGCTACTTCATCATTCTCTGCTTTGGGATTCACAAAGTGTTCATAAAATGTATTTGTATTTAAAACCATCTCATTAACTAAAAGAGTTCCCCCATCTTCTGCCTTCTCCTCTTTTAGAACGTACTTAGGAACATTTTCATCAATGCGAAACTTAGAAATATCCAGGCTATCCCTATGCTCATAAATTAAATCATAATCTTTTTCCAATAAAGGAGGAACATTGGACAAATATTTTTGCAGCCTTTGATCTAGAAGTTTATGCCCTACAAAGGCACCTAACTCATTCCAATGGGTTGTATCATATTTTACATTATAAATAACATTTTCTTCCTTCGCTTTTTTTAGTTCTTCTACAGGCACGATAAAATCAAGCTCTGTCTTTGACAATTTTTCCTCCATTAATTCTGTCCAACTTTTATTATTGGAAACATGAACTGTTTTTGGAAAATACTCTGGATAAATTGTTTTTTTATCTGGTGCAAGAAAGTAAACAAATCCAATCTCCTTTTTGTCCAAATAGTCCTTTGTCTTTTCTAAAAAGGAGATCATGGAATCCATAAAGAGTTCATTATTATTTATTCTTTGAAAACCTGCTATATAACTTGATTCTTTATAATATATATTTCCATTCTGTCCGTACATATACAAAGGATGTACCAGGACGTGAAACAGCTTATCATTTAAGACAGTATATGCATCAATTGCTTCCTCTCGAAATCCAATACGGTCATTTACATAGTTTTGAAATCCATTTCGAAAGTTATTTTGAATACTGAAGCTTTCCCACTCTGTCAGCCTTTTATTGTCGATGGCAGAGGTCTGATCTGGCTTTACATTCAAAAGTGCTATGGGAATAATTAGAATTGTCATACATAAGAAGCAAAACAAAACATCTACGAATTTTTTCTTCATACCTGTCGCCTTTCTCTTTTAAAACTGGGCATAAATTGCTGGGCTGTATGTTCCATTCATTAAAAACATCATGCTGATGATAAGAAGGATGAGAAGAAAAATGCGCTTTATCCACAAGATTTCTCTTCTCTCCTCCCACTTATCTATCCTTTTGCACCACTGTCTCCATGGAATCATAGACAGAAAGCAAATAGTAAGAATAAAAATCATTTTGGCATCTAAGTAATACCATACAGAAAAACCTACAAATTCTGGACGGCTTAAATGAAACATAATTTTAAAATAATGCCATGTCTGCCTTAAATCTACAATACGAAACAGCACCCATCCAAAGGTTACGACAAGCATTGTATAGAGCCACCTTATCACTCCAGGTACATGCCATTTTGCATTCCGTAACCATCTTTCAGCCAGCATAAAGGCGCCATGCCACATCCCCCAGATGACAAAACCCCAAGCAGCGCCATGCCATATCCCTGTTGCAAGAAATACAACAGCCAGGTGAAGATATACATTCCCCTTTCTATTTCCTCCAAGGGGAATATATAAATAGTCTTTAAACCAGCTTGACAATGATATATGCCATCTTCTCCAAAATTCTGTAATGGAACGGGAAATATAAGGATAATAGAAATTTTCCTCAAAATCAAAGCCAAACATTTTTCCAAGACCAATAGCCATATCCGAATAGCCAGAAAAATCATA
>CANOLZ010000016.1 GCA_947567075.1 uncultured bacterium | reverse complement strand
CGCCAGCCCCTGCCATATTCATGACGAATTGTGATAATTTGGTGTGCCATAATGATATTTTTCTGTCTTTTTGATTAAGCAATAGAGTGATACTGCAAAGCTGGCAACTTCCGCAACAACCATTGCCTACCAAAGCTCTTCTGCATCTAAAAGATAAGCTATGATGAAAATGCTTCCGGCTTGGAACAGGAACGCTCAAAGAAAAGACAAAACCCGAGAAACCACACCGTAATTCAAAACAGTAAAAAAGGCAGAACCGAAGGTATTGAATCCAAAAACTAAAAATATGGAATATATAAACTGTGAGGGTCAGTAAATTTGTATCATAACCTGACAGGGGGAGTGCAGATATTTTTGAAAGAAGAAACATTGCAACTCCTATAATCCCGACAGACATCATGCTTTTTCAGTACAGGTTTTTCAATTTCTCATGATTTCCAGCCCCATACTGGAAGCTGAAACTAGGGAAAATTCCTAAAACATAGCCATAATAAATGGCAGCAAATATGTTGAATACATACATGATTATTCCATAAGCAGGGATACCATGCTCGCCGACAAATTTCATAATCTGGTAGTTATACAAAAGAGAAGCAAGAGAATCTGCAAGGCTGGTTACCATCTTGGAAGAACCATTCTATTTTTGGGAATATTGTTTTCCGTCATCCAAAGCGTGAAGAAGCCAAAGCATATTTCTTTTTAGACCTATTTTTTTTGAAATGGCATTATACGCTCCCTCAATGCCGCAGAATGCTCTTGAAATTTTTGTGATTTTTTTCGATTTTCGTCCATGATATAATCTCCTTTTTAAAATACGAATTCGTACATATATCAAAATAGTTTGTAAAAGTTTATAAGTGTAAAAAAATACTAAAAAGTAGAATTTTACAAACGGTTACAATAACATAATAGATAGTCTGCCATTATTTTTTTAGTTCACTTTGTAATTTGGAACGATTGATATAAAAGGATGGATGAGGAAGCGCAGACAAAAATGAGCACAAAAAATCGGGAAAACAATTTTCAAAACATGTAATCTATAAAGGCAGAGGAGATGAAAATATGGAATGGAATGAAAGTATCCGTAGAGCCATTAACTATATTGAAAATCATATCACAGAAGAACTAACCATTGGGGATATTGCAAAACAAGCAATGATTTCACCGTATTATTTCCAAAAAGGATTTTCTATGCTTTGCGGTTTTACAGTTGGAGAATATATCAAAAAGCGCAGACTGACACTTGCTGGAAGTGAGCTTGTTTCTACCAACAAAAAAATAATGGATATTGCACTTGAATATGGCTATAATTCGCCAGATAGTTTTACAAAAGCATTTCTTCGTTATCATGGCGCAACTCCTGCTGCTATACGCAAAGGAGAGGCAATGATGAAATCATTTGTTCCTCTAAAAATCAAACTTATTTTAACAGGAGGTTATACTATGGATTACAAAATTGTCAAAAAAGCCCCGTTCACAGTAGTAGGTATGTCAAGGATATTCAAATACGATAGCGCAGATAGTGAGATTCCTAAAATGTGGGCAGAGTTTCACCAGTCTGGGAAAAATTTACTTATCAACAGTATGTATGGAATTTCCATTGACAAAGATATGGGGGGCAATGAATTTGAATATTTCATTGCTGACAACTATAATCCCATTAAGGAAATCCCAGTGGATTTTGTCACTCAAGTTATTCCTGAATATACATGGGCTGTCTTTGCATACAAAGGCTCCCTTGTAAACACTTCGTCTTTACAAGATATTCACGATAAGATTTTTTCGGAATGGCTGCCACAAAATAAAGACTACGAAATTGCAGCTGGGTATCATATTGAGATGTACAGTAACCCTGATGATTATGAGAAAGGCACAGAAGATAAAAACTATTATAGTGAAATATGGATTCCCCTTTGTAAAAAGTAAAATTGCATAAGCATATAGGAAAACAAAAAAACATATACTCTGGAATGTTCGGCATTTGCACACAGATTGTCTGCCTTAGGGGCAGAACAGTGTGTAAATGCCGTTCTTGTGTTTATAAACATGAAACATGCCAAATTTAAAGCAATATGCGTTGTGAATGTTAAAGGATACTATTTGTTAAACGTATAACGAGTGACTATCATTTAGAGGCATTGATTTGTAAAACATTCTTTCTTTTTTAATGCAAAACAAGGAGAGAATGACAAAAGCTTCTTTCTCCTATACCAGTTAGAGAAAGAAGCACAGCCAAGATGCAGCAAAGAGTTTTCGCTTTCATTACAGCTTTGGAAAACTCAAAAATAGAGTTGACAAAATTCTGCTATTTTGTTAGGATGTTATAAGTTAGTCTAAACTAATCTATGAAGGGAGGAAATTTCATTTGGCTTATATATGGATAAATCCAGTGGTGAGACAGATGTATGATAAAAAAAATCTGGATTTGTTTTTGGAGAACCAGGGGTATCAACAAGTAGAGTGTCAACAAGACTGGATGAGATATGTACGTAAGGAATATGGAAGGCTGGTGGAAGAGTCAAAATATCCTGTGGTCGATGTCCGCTGTCCTGCAATATCCCAATTGCTTAAGAAGGAATATAGAGAGGTCAATATTATCATTCCAGAAATTGAGCCAATTCTTATGCATTGTGCCAGGGAAATGAGTGAGAGGGAAGATTTAAAAGATCATGAAAAGCTGATCATTACCCCCTGTCAAGCTTTGGCCAATATGGGAAATGAAGCCTGTCTTCCCAATACTTTTTTTCTGTCATGGAAGGAGTTTTTAGGAAAAATCAAGGAGAAGCCTTTGGCAAAAAAACTGGAGGCAAGCCCCATACCCCCTGGATTTTTTGAAGAGCTAAAATGTCCCACAATAAGCATTACAGGACAGTCTAATGTGCGTGATTATCTGGAAAAAGGAGATTACAGAGAGAACCATATGATAGAACTTCTCTGGTGCCGGGATGGATGTCATCATGGAGACGGGGTAATGGATCTTGAATAGATGGAAGAAGTTTATAGTGCCTGCTCTTTGTCTGGCTGTATTGTTTTTTTTGTGGCATGTTATTTGCAAAATGGAGATTGTTAGCGCCTATGTCCTGCCTTCTCCCAAAAAGGTTTGGGAAAGCTTCTGGAAAATGGCTGTATCTGGGGAAGCCTTTTGGGACATGATTATAAGCTTAGGAAGAGTTTTAAAGGGATTTGCCATTGCATTTGTATTGGCTTTTTTGCTAGGAATGCTCCGTACAATGGCGCCAGCTTCAGGACAGTTTTATGAATATTTAGTACAATTCTTTCGCAATGTGCCGCCGTTAAGTTTGATTCCCCTTTTAATCCTTTGGTGTGGAATTGGGGAAACAACAAAGACGGTCATTATTGTACTGGCTTCCTTTTTTCCTATGTATCTAAATATTGTGAAAGGCTTTACAGACTGTGACAAAAAGCTTTTGGAGGTAGGAGATGTTTTTGGATATTCCAGGACAAAACAGTTTGTAAAGATTATGCTTCCATATGCGTCAGCAGATATTCTAGTTGGCATGAGAATTGGCCTTGGGTATAGCTGGCGGGCAATTATTGGGGCTGAGATGGTAGCAGCGTCTTCTGGTTTGGGGCATATGATCCTCTTTGCCCAGCAGATGTCAAGAACAGACAAAGTCATTGTAGGAATTCTTATTATTGGTTTCGTTGGATATGTGACAGACTGGGTTTTTGGATGGATGATAAAAAAATTACTGAAAGGATCTTGTAAAAATGGCTGGAATTGAGCTTGTAAATGTCCAAAAATCTTATGTAGTGGAGAAAAGGAATGTTCAGGTTTTGTCTGGAATCAGTCTTCAAGTTCCAGAAGAAAGTATTACTGTAATCCTTGGAAAAAGTGGATGCGGAAAGACGACCCTTTTGCGTTTGGTAGGTGAATTGGAACAGCCTGATGGGGGAGAAATTCGTTATGGGGCAGTTCATAAAACTGCCTTTGTATTTCAGGAGCCAAGATTAATGCCATGGCTGAATGTGACGGATAATATTTGTTTTGGATTAAAGAAACAAGCATTAGATTCTTTAGAAATCCAGTCAATTATATATACAGTTGGCTTGGAAGGATTTGAAAGGGCTTATCCTTTTCAACTGTCTGGGGGGATGCAGCAGCGGGTTTCCATTGCAAGAGCCCTTGCCTATCAGCCAACTTTTATTATGATGGATGAACCTTTTGCAGCTTTGGATTATTTTACTAGGGAACAGATGCAAAGGGAGCTTTTACGGGTTCAAAAAAGCCAGGGGGCCAGCATTCTATTTGTAACTCACAGCATTGATGAAGCGCTTTTGCTGGGACATAAGATTGTTATTATTGAAGAAGGATTGATAAAAGCAGAATTTGATCTTCCAAAGAGTGAGAAACTCCCTAATCTTCTTGATGAGGAATTTATTGAATGGAAACGTAACATTATACAAAATTTAAATGTTCATATTTAAAGTTGATTTTCCACAAAGATATGGAATAAATAAAAGGAGGAATATTTTATGAGAAAAATGACATCAATGATGCTTATCATGTCTATAAGTGCTTCTGCCTTATTAGGATGTTCTGGAAAAGCAGTTCCATCGACTGAGAATGACGTAAAAAAGGAGGATACTGTCCAAGAAGCGCAAGAGTCAGAAAGCAAGGAGGCAGAAGAAGCCAAGGTATCTGATTTGGACAAGCTTGTATTTACTTATGTAACCTCTCCATTAAACGTGCCTACCATTATTGAAAGGGAAAAAGGAATTTTTGCAGATGCCTTTGCAGATATGGGACTTTCTGTTGGTTATGCAGAAATAACTTCTGGGGCAGATCAGACCCAGGCATTAGCCTCTAAAGATGTTCAGGTGCTTTACGCTGTAGGAGCCACTTCCGTTATATTGTCAGCGGCAAATGGAGGGGACATCAAGGTGTTGAATATGTATAGCCGTTCTCCAAAGGCATTTTGCCTCTATGCAAAGGATGACAGCTTTACTAGTCCAGAGTCTTTAAAAGGTAAGACCGTTGCAGGCCCAATGGGGACGAATCTTCATGAGCTTTTGGCAGCATATTTAGCAACAGCTCAAATGACCATCCAGGATGTGAATTTTGTCAATATGTCCATACCCGACGCTGGTGCCGCTTTAGAGAATGGCAGCGTGGATGTAGCTATGATTGCAGGCGCTGCAGCATACCAGGCAGAAAAAGCAGGCCGCCATCTCGTTACAAATGGAGAAGGTCTGATTCATGCTATTATTGCAGTAGCTGTAAGAGATGATTTTTATCAGGCCCACCCTGAGGTAATAGAACGTCTTAAGGAAGCGCAAGAGTCTATTATTGCTTTTATGAAGGAGAATCCAGAGGAAACGATAGATCTTGTGGCAAAATCTTTGGATTTGGATAAAGAGGCAGTAGAGGAGATGGAACAATACTATGATTTTTCTTTGGAGCTGACAGACGCTGACAAAGAAGGTTTTCAGAAAACGGCAGATTTTATGTTGGAGACAGATATGATGGAAACACCAGTAGATGTAAATACGTTATTTTATGAGTAAGAAAAAATAAAACACCAGTGTTTTATCAAAATCCTAACAGTACAACTTATGTTTCTAAACAAAGGAGGGGGACAAAAAATGTCCTCCTTCTTTTTTAAATTTTTTTGAGAAAACTCAAGAAGAAAAGCAGTTGAATAAACATGGAAACTATGGTAAAATCAGTGAGATATTTCATGAGCTATAGGATAATTTTTTTTTTGCTGGTATAGGGAGCCTGCCTGAAAAATAAAATAAGGAGAAAACAGACATATGGAAAGCTATAAAAAAGAATTTATTGAATTTATGGTAGACTGTAATGTTTTAAAGTTTGGAGATTTTGTAACAAAGAGTGGAAGAAGGACACCTTTTTTTGTGAACACTGGATTTTATCGGACGGGAAACCAGTTGAAAAAATTGGGAGAGTACTATGCAAAGGCCATTCATGACAAATTTTCCTTGGATTTTGATGTGATGTTTGGACCTGCTTACAAAGGAATTCCTTTAGTTGTGACAACCGCTATGGCAATAAGCGAAATGTATGGGAAGTCTGTTGCCTATTGTTCCAACAGGAAGGAACGAAAAGACCATGGAGAAAAGGGGATGTTACTTGGAAGTCCTCTGGAAGATGGAGATAGGGTTTTAATAATAGAGGATGTAACTACAGCAGGTACGTCTATTCAGGAAACACTGCCTATTATTATGGCACAGGGAAAGGTAACTATCGCAGGTTTAGTCGTGTCTGTGGATAGAATGGAGAAGGGACAGGGAGAAAAAAGCGCTTTGAAGGAAATAGAGGAAACCTATGGTTTTCCTACAACAGCCATTGTAACAATGAAGGAAGTTGTCCATTACTTGTATAACAAACCTTATAAGGGAAGAATCTATTTGGACGATGATATAAAAAATGCCATTGACGCCTATTATGAGACATTTGGCGTAGAGAAAATGGAAGAAATATAGAAAAGAGGAAGTCATATGAATGAAAAAGCATTTAAAATCATGTCCGGTTCAGGAGCAACAGCTGTTGTAGTAGGGGTTGTCGTTTTAGTGACAGGAATCGCTTCAGGAGTCGTGCTGCTTATTAGCGGGGCAAAATTGTTAAAGGGCAGGTATCACATTACCTTTTAAAGAATGGCTGTATATTAAGAAAGGGGCTGTGGCAAAACAGTTGTTTTTACGTAGAGTTTTGCAGCAGCCTTTCCTTATAGAGAAATAAGGAATATAGAGCTTTAGCCCCAGTGAAAGGACGAAAAAGTGAGAGGGAAAAGAATGGCAAAAAAGTCTGGTTTTATGTTTACAAGCAAAAAGGTTTCTTATCGGGGAGTCATGTCTTCTATTTTGGGATTTCTGTCTTTTATTTCTATCATAGTTTCTGTGGCCATATCCTTTTTAAACAGAGGGGACACCCCTTTTCGAATTGGTATTGCAGGAATCTTTGCCCTTTTCATGGCAATGACAGGACTTGGATTGGCCATTGTAGGAATGACAAAGACAGAGGAGTTTCAGCTCTTTCCAAGGATGGGACTTGCTGTGAATATAATCACATTATTTTTATGGGGAGGCATTCTTTATTTTGGAATTATATAGAAAGGGATGAGAAAGTTGTTTGATGAAGAGAGATATACTCTTGCTATAGAGCGAATTTTACAAATACCTGATGAAAAGACGGTCGAGGAACCTTTTCTTTCTTATTTTCAAAAGGTGGCTCAGTTTATTGCCTATGTCCATGAAGTGTTTGAGAGGGAAAGGGAGGGGAGCCTTCGGAAGATGACGATAGAGGAGTTTAAGGAACAGCAAAGGATTCTCTATGAGGACATACTTCCAAAAAATTATGAGAGAAGCTATGGAAATCCACAATATGGAGTGAACCAGTTAGGAAAGGACTATGGAAAGATTTTGTCTTATTTGTATGCAGAAGTCCGCTCTATGATTGTGTATGCATATGAAGGAAGAATCTTTGATCTAACGATTTTGGCAGAGCTTTTTTTGGAGATCTATAACTTATTTGAATGGGAGAATCAAGAGGGAAGACTGCCCCATGGAGAAGATATTCAAAAAATGATTTATTCTTTTGAAAGTGATTACAGTCAAGTACGCATAGAGAGGAGAATCGGGGAACAAATCGATCCTTCCTATGATTTTGCTTTGAAAATTATAATGGAGTCAGATCTGACAGATCTTCGATATTTATACTGGTTTGGAGAGTACATTTCAAATAATGAAATAGGTACGGCAAACCATTTAAATGAAATGGAAGAGGAAAAAATACAATGGATGGCAGATACTTTTACAGAAGGTTATAGGAAGGGATTTATTAATGGAAATAAAGATATAAGCAAAAAGAAAGTAGTTAATATCCAATATTGCCTTGGATTTGAGAGAGTGGTGAAAAAGGCAGTGGAGAATTTTAAAAAGATGGGATTAAAGACGACTCTCTTTCGGGCAGGGGTTAACAGCAGCAGCAAAAAAGGAACCCACAAAACAGGATATTATGGAGGCATCCCCAATAAACAGTATGAATTTGATCATAAGGAAGATCAGGCCCTTTATTTAGACAGACGATTGGTCAACAAGAAATTAGAGGGATTGAAAAATGCCTATGAGAAGAGAAAGGAGCTGGCTGCTGTCTTTGGAGGGCCAGCAGTTATGGAAGTTTTTGGAGAAGAGCCTTTTGCCCCTGTAAATAAAGAAGAAGCTTTGGCCTATTCAGAAAAACAGCAAAAAATAGTGGTAGAATATGAGGGAGAAGCCGGGAAGATTACCAATGAATATATAAAAGGAGAGGAGAGAAGTTTTACTATCATTGCTTACCCTGTTCCTGAAATTGGAGAAGATTATCCAGAACTATTTGATGAAATTGTTGCCATTAATACATTGGATTATGAAAAATATGAAAAAATCCAGCAGACCATCATTGACCTTTTGGATGAGTCAGTCTTTGTGGAAGTTAAGGGAATGAACAACAACAGGACAGATTTAAAAATTTCCCTTCATCCTTTGAAAAATCCACAAAAAGAGACAGGGTTTGAGAATTGTGTAGCTGACGTTAACATTCCAGTAGGGGAGGTGTTTACTTCTCCATTGTTAGAGGGAACCTCTGGAATTCTCCATGTGAGCCAAGTTTATTTAAACGAGTTAAAATATACAGATTTGAAAATTACTTTAAAAGATGGTATGGTAACAGAGTATTCATGTGGAAATTTTCCATCTTTGGAAGAGAATAAAAAATATATAAAAGATAATTTATTGCACCACCATGAAACCCTTCCTCTTGGAGAGTTTGCTATAGGCACCAATACAAGAGCTTATGTAGCTGCAAAAAAATATAAAATAGAAAACAAGCTGCCTATATTAATTGCAGAAAAGATGGGGCCTCATTTTGCTTTGGGAGATACTTGCTTTAGATTTTCTGAAGAGGTGAAAACATATAACCCTGATGGAAAAGAGATGATTGCCAAGGAAAATGAACGTTCGGCTTTGCGAAAGGAAAGCTTAAATGAGGCATATTTTTACTGTCATACAGATATTACCATTCCCTATGATGAATTAGGAGGATTATACGGAGTAAAGGCAGACGGAACAAAGGTTCCTATTATTGAAAAGGGGAGATTTGTACTAAAAGGATGTGAGGAATTAAACGAGCCTTTTTTGCAACAATAAAACAGTAGTTTTGATAAAATGGTGAAAAGGAAAGGAAAAACAATGGGAGAGATAAAAGTAGGAATTATTATGGGAAGTGACTCAGACATGGGTATTATGAGCAAGGCGGCAGATGTTTTGGAGGAGTTGGGCCTTGCCTTTGAGATGAGGATTATTTCTGCCCACAGAGAGCCGGACGTATTTTTTGAATATGCAAAAACAGCAGAGGAAAGAGGATATAAAGTCATTATTGCAGGTGCTGGTATGGCGGCCCATTTGCCAGGTATGTGTGCAGCTATTTTTCCCATGCCTGTTATAGGAGTTCCCATTCACACTGCCTCCTTAGGGGGGAGGGATTCTTTGTACTCCATTGTCCAAATGCCCTCAGGGATTCCAGTAGCTACTGTAGCTATTAATGGGGGGACGAACGCAGGCATTTTGGCAGCAAAAATTTTGGCGGTTTCCGATAGAAATTTACTGGACAAAGTGAAGAACTATTCTTTGAAATTAAAAGAGGCAGTTATGAAAAAAGATGAAAGACTAAATCAAGTAGGATACAAGGAGTACGGGAAAGGATTAGGAGGCAATGGATTATAAAAAAGCTGGAGTGGATATTGAAGCAGGCTATAAGGCGGTAGAGCTTATAAAGAAACATGTAAAGGGTACCATGCGGCCAGAAGTTATGGGAGGCATTGGGGGCTTTTCAGGAGCTTTTTCCTTGAAGTCTTTTATGCATATGGAAAGTCCTACTTTAGTCTGTGGAACAGATGGGGTTGGGACAAAGCTAAAACTAGCTTTTTTGCTAGACAAACATGATACTGTAGGAATTGACTGTGTGGCCATGTGCGTCAACGATATAGCATGTGACGGAGGAGAACCTTTGTTTTTTTTAGACTATATTGCCTGTGGAAAAAATGTGCCAGAAAGAATAGAAGAAATTGTAAAAGGGATAGCAGAAGGATGTACCCAGTCAGGAGCCGCTTTAATTGGAGGAGAGACAGCGGAGATGCCAGGTTTTTACAACGAGGAGGAATATGATTTAGCAGGATTTGCAGTAGGCATCGTTGATGAAAAGGAGAGAATGCTCAGTACCTCCATTGGACAGGGAGATGTTCTCATAGGTATTGCTTCTTCAGGAATACACAGCAATGGATTTTCCTTAGTAAGAAAGGTGTTCAGCATGGATTTGCCATCATTGGAAAGGGTTCATGAAGATTTAGGAACAACTTTGGGACAGGCTTTATTGGAGCCGACGAAAATTTATGTTAAGGCCTTAAAGGAAGTAAAAGACAGGGGAATAAAAATAAAAGGCTGCAGTCATATTACAGGAGGGGGTTTTTATGAAAATATTCCAAGAATGCTTCCCAATAACATGAGGGCAAAGGTTAAAAAAGAAAGTTATGAGCTTCCCCCTATTTTTCAAATGCTAAAAAGAGATGGAAACTTAGAAGAGGAAATGATGTATCATACATTCAACATGGGAATTGGTATGGTATTGGCAGTGTCTAAGGAGGAGGGAGACAAAACAATAAAAGCCCTTAAGGCAGCAGGAGAGGTTCCTTATTTCCTTGGAGAGATTGTATCAGGACAAGGGGAGAAAGGCGTGGAATTATGTTAAAAATCGTCGTTTTAGCATCGGGAGGAGGGACAAATCTCCAGGCAATTATAGACAGCATAGAGAAAGGGAAAATAGGGAATACAGAAATTGCAATGGTAATTAGCAACAATGAGAAGGCATATGCCCTTGATAGGGCAAGGAACTATGGAATACCTGCAGTTTGTATTTCCCCTAAAAACTATCCTTCAAGAGAGGAATTTTATAAAAAGCTTCTTTTAACAATAGAAGGAGTGTCCCCAGGGCTTATTGTGCTGGCTGGCTTTTTAGTTGTCATTCCAGAAATCATGATAGAAAAATATAAAAACAAGATGATAAATATTCATCCATCTCTCATTCCCTCTTTTTGCGGAACAGGCTTTTATGGGCTGAAAGTTCATGAGGAAGCGTTAAAAAGAGGGGTAAAGGTGACAGGGGCCACAGTCCATTTTGTGGATGAGGGGACAGATACAGGCCCTATTATTTTGCAAAAGGCAGTAGAGGTGAAGCAGGATGATACAGCCAAAATTCTTCAGAGACGGGTGATGGAAGAAGCAGAATGGGAAATTCTGCCAGAAGCTATTGACTTATATGCAAGGGGAAAAATAAAAGTAAGAGAGAAAAGAGCGTGGATTGAATAGAGCTTCATGATGAAAAAGGAGGAAATGGATGAAGGTTTTAATTGTAGGAAGCGGGGGAAGGGAACATGCTATAGGAACTATGGTGTCCAAAAGTCCCCGTTTGGAAAAGCTTTACTGTGCCCCTGGAAATGGGGGGATAGGACAGATTGGAGAATGCGTGGATATTCAGGCAATGGATTTTGAGAATATTCTCTCTTTTGTTAAGGAAAAGGAGATTGATTTAACCATTGTGGGAATGGATGATCCACTAGTGGGAGGCCTTGTAGACCAATTGGAAAAGGAAGGGTGCAAGGCCTTTGGCCCAAGAAAAAATGCAGCTATTTTAGAAGGAAGTAAGGTTTTTTCCAAACAATTAATGAAAAAATATGGGATTCCTACAGCGGATTATGAGATTTTTCACTCCAAAGAAGATGCCATTGAGTATTTAGAAAGGGCAAAGATGCCTGTTGTGTTAAAGGCCGATGGACTTGCTTTGGGAAAAGGAGTCCTCATATGCCATACGTTGGAAGAGGCAAAGGAAGGCGTCCATGAAATAATGACAAAGAAGAAGTTTGGAAGTGCAGGAGAACGGATTGTTATAGAGGAATTTATAACAGGAAGGGAAGTCTCGGTGCTTGCCTTTGTAGATGGGAAAACAATAAAGACTATGACTTCTGCCCAGGATTATAAAAGGGCCAAAGAGGGGGATGAGGGGTTAAACACAGGAGGTATGGGAACCTTTTCTCCCAGTCCCTTTTATACAGAGGAGATCCACGACTTTTGTCAAAAACATATTTACCAGGCAACAGTAGATGCCATGAGAGAAGAGGGACGGGACTATCAAGGAGTGCTGTATTTTGGCTTAATGCTCACAAAAGATGGGGTGAAGGTTTTAGAATATAATGCCCGATTTGGAGATCCAGAAGCCCAAGTTATTCTTCCTAGAATGAAAAATGATATAATAGAGGTTATGGAGGCTTGTATGAATGGAAGCCTAAAGGAGATAGAGCTGGAGTTTGAAAATAACGCTGCCCTCTGTGTAGTACTGGCAAGCAAAGGTTATCCAGAAGCATACGAAAAGGGCTATCCCATTCAGGGGTTAGAAAAATTAAAAGACAGGGAAGGAATTTATGTTTTTCACGCAGGAACAAAAAAAGCAGGAGAGGAATTTTTGACCAATGGAGGAAGGGTCTTAGGAGTGACGGCCAAAGGAAAAGATTTAAAAGAGGCAAGAGAAAGGGCTTATATGGCTGCTCAGGAGATCACCTTTGATAATAAATATTATAGAAGAGATATTGGAGAGCACATTTAGAAAAGATGGATGGCGTATGTTTGCGTCATCCATTGCTTTTCATCCAATGAAAAAATGTTAGAGTCCATGCCAAATGGATAATCTATCCCGTATAGGCTTCCGGTTAGGGAGGCAGGCTTATCCTTTTTTCCTGAATTTTCTTTCATATGTTCCGTGATAAAAAGCTAATAAGGAACTTATGTGAAAAACATAGGATTGCCAATATTCCTTATGTAAGTGATGTCTTTGTTTACAATAACAATAATAAATTATATAATACAAGTAAGAAAAAGAGAGGCATGGGAAAAAAGCTATGGAAAATTTAAATAAGTCTGTAAAGGCAGACAAAGACTATATGATAAAGGAATATAACCAATTACTTCAATGCAAAGGCTTGGGATTTTATAATTGCTGTGAGATGATTTCTATTTTTTTCTTTCATAAAAAGAATAAAGAATATTATCATTTATTTTCTATTTTTGTATTGGAAGATCAGATAAAACCAGAGACAAGGGAAGAATACATGACAGATAAGTTCATTTCTATTTCTTCGCAAATGGATATGGGCATTTTTAGAAAAGTACAGACAATGGAGGAGACAGAAAAGATTTTTCATGCATTGTGTCAAAGAGGAGAAGAAGGCATAATAGAGCTGGGAGATAAAAAGCTGAAAACAGGCAGCTTTTCCTTTGTACCAAAAGTCTTTGTCCAGCCAGATGGTATGTAAGAAATTCCATTAAATAAAGTATTGAAAAATAATTTCCAGAATGGCAGCTATGTTTTGGAATTTTTTGACGTAGAAAAGAAGTGGGTCAATCTTTTGAAAAAAGAAGAATTAGAGAAAGCTTTTCACGAAATAGATACTGTGGTTCCCCTTTCTCTTTCCTCCCTTTCGGATCGGATAGGGAATATTATTTTTCAGTTTCCATCTTTAAATGCATGGATTTTTCATGAGAGAAAGGAAGAAGAGTCTATGCTCACCTGCCATATTCAGATGGATGGGAGATGGAAAGAGAAGAAGGATTGTCACCTTATTTGGGAGGTCATATATGACAAAAGTATTGTGGAATTTGGTATGTCCCCTTGCACCTTTCCAGAAGCTCATATTTCAATAAAAATAGCAGATCCTTCCCATATTTGCCAAATGACCTTCCTTGAGCCTGAAAAGCAGCTGATTTTAGGAAGACAAAAAGTTTCTTTTGAGAAGAAGGTTTCCAGGGAAGAAGAAAAGGTTGGAGAGTGCAGGGAGGAGCGTCTGATTTATGATAATAAGGGGGGCGTCATAGACAGAATTCCTTTACAGGGAGGAGAGATACAGAGCAAAGAGAATCTATGGTCATACCAAAGGGAGGGATATATTCGTAGACGTCAATACGAAACCCAGGTGAACAAAGGAGTACATAATAAGAAATTTTTATGTTATGGAGTACATCCTGAAAGGGAGAAGGCTTTAAGAGAAATTCGGGAACTAATGGAGCTTGGAAAAGGGGGAAAGGTGTATTTATGGGATCCATGTCTATGTGTGGAAGATCTTTTAGAAACCTGGTATCATACAAAATATTGTAATGTCCCTTTATATGGGATTACCTCTAGAGAGAAGAACGATAAGAGAAAGCAATCTGTGACAGAATGGATAAAAGTGCAGAGAGAGACAATGGATAAAAGGAGCAATCATGCTGGTATTCACTTAGAGCTTCGATGCCAGTGGAATGGTTATGGTTATCCTTTTCAAGATCGTTTTTTAATGGTTCTCCATGAAAAGGAAAAACCACGAGTGTGGTCTCTAGGCACATCTATTTATCATTTAGGAAAACAACATCATATGATTCAGGAAGTAGATTATCCCCAAGGAGTTGTGGACGCTTTTTTAGAGCTTTGGGAAAGGCTAAGTGGGCAAAACTGTCTTGTGTGGAAGAAAGGTGATTAAATATGGAAGGCGGAAAAGAAGAAATATGGAATACATTGGAGTCCTACAATATACTTGAAAAACTTTTTGAGGGGGAAGAAAAGGAGAAAGACGCCTATATTCTCCATAAAGAAGAGTCCAAAGATGCATGGGAAAAACAATATGAATACATCCATGCCCTTGAGAAGAAAAAAGAGTTAAAGGGAGACAAAAACTTAGAGAAAATAATTCAGGACGCTTATAAGGAAGATTCTATACGATTTTTTCATTATTTGGCAGATAAAAGGAATTTGCTGGAATATTGGGCTTTTTTACGGATTTTTTGCAGTACAAAAATGCTCTGTTTTTTTGTTTTGCAAGAGACAGAGAACAGCTTATTTTATTATGAGTGCGCAAGACAGCTGTTTCACCAGTATTGTATAGATGAGAGCTGGGAAGAGACATTAATAACAGCTATTTTACAAGTAGCAAAAAAGGCTCAGCATTTATGGAAGAGATGGATTTTGACATATGAATATGATAAAAAATGGGAAAGCCTCATGGGTAAAATATTGGAAAAGGCAGAAGATGAAGCACTTGTCACCTATGCCCAGACGATTTCTTTGGATATGCCCTCCCATAATGGGGAGCTAACGGTCATCACAGCCTCCTTTCATCAAATTTCCCAAAAGCGTATGGAGTATATTTGGAGTAAAACGGCAAAAATTCTTTGCACCCGCTGGGAAGAGATTCTTTGCCAAAGAAAAGAAAAGGGTTTTGAGATGGAAGGAATTCTTGTATCAGCTTATATCAATATTGTTTTATATGCTTTGAGCCGAATATTAAAGGAAGAGAAGCTTTGGATACAAGATTTGGAAAAATGGACAACAATACTGAATAAAGATATGGAGAGGTGGTTTGTCTCCAAAAGACAAATGTCTTCTTATTATTTCTCAGATCTATCTTATATTTATGTATTGCTGTTTTTAAGAAAAAGTGGACGAAGGGAAAAGGCAGCCCCAGAAGTTACAGCATGTATGGAATTGTTAAAAACAATGATGAAAAAGTATTCCAACCTCTGGGGCATGGGGGCGGAAGACATAAAAAGAAAAAAGGAATTACAAAAGATGGTAGGCATAAGTGAATAAGGAAAAGATTTAATAGGGATATACGTTTTCTACAAGAGCCTTGGCAGTGGAAAGAAGAACAAAGATATCTCTCTTACTACATTTATGCATGATTAAGTATAAAAGTTGTTCCTGTTCTTTGGATATTTCTTTTTCATGAGGAGTAAATAGGTCGTCTGCTGGAATGTTCAGATAAGAGAGTATACGAGTCAGAAGTTCATAGCTTGGAGTTTTTTTCTCGTTTTCAATGGCCTGGAGGTAGCGAGGGGTGATGCCTAGTTCTTCAGAAAGTTCCATTTGTGTAAGATGTCTGTTTTTTCTGGCTGCTTTGACAGCAGATCCAAGTTTTGTTACAGAATTGCGCATTTTTATATCACCTCAATACAAGTTTATAGTTCGTAGACTTGTTTTAAAACGCTTTTACAGTTCCTTTTTTGAGAAAAAATAGTTCGTGTTTTGGAAGGAGTGGATGTTACAAAGAAAGCAAGTCCATAGGAATAGGAAGGAAGTTTCTTACATATATTGGATAATACCAATCAATGGACAAGGGGGATGAGAATGAAGGCCTGGTGGAGGTTTCAAGGAAAGCTTATACTTTTATTTCTGGGAATGCTTATACTTTTGAGTATACTCGTCTACGAGTGGAGAAAAAAGGGAAAAGGCCCCATAGAAGAATTCTATGAAATAGAGGACAGCTGGTTAAAAAATGTATATATTACCAGTTCTAAAGAAGATGGAGTTACTTATTTCCTAGGTCAGGAGGAGCATTTTTTAAAAACAGGACTTGGCAGGCCGGAATATATGGAAAAAATTGCGGATATTCACATTGTAAAGGATCAAGTCGTTGAAATTGTAATAAAAAATAATAGGATAAACGGAAGGCTCATTCGAGTGGGGAAAGAAGAATTGGAATTGGAGGAAGAAGGGATTTTCTCCTATGGGGAAGATTTGAATGTCTACCAACTTTATGGGGGATTAAAACAGTGTATGCTGTCTGATTTAACAATCGGCGGCAATGATGTAGATTTTGTCATTGAGAATGGGAAAATACAGGCCTGCCTCATTGTAAGAGATCAGGTTATGGAGTATATTCGAGTTCTCTTGAAAAATAAAGGACATGAAGGCATTTATCATGAACAGGTGCAAGTCACATGTGATACAGACTATGAAATAAAGTATGGGGAAAGAACGGAGGAATATGAGAGGGGAGACATAGTAACGATTGAGAAAGAAAGTGAGTATGGAAAACATCACAAAATTTCAGTCATTCCAAAGGCGCTGACGGGAAAAACTACTTTGTTGTCTTTGGAGAGAAGCCAGGGAAGTCCTGCCTACAGAGGAAGGTTAGAAATATCTCCAAGAGAAGAAGGATTTTTAATTGTGAATGATGTTTTAGTAGAGGAATATCTCTATTCTGTCCTTCCTAGCGAAATGCCCCCTTCTTATGAAAAGGAAGCTTTAAAAGCCCAGGCTGTCTGTGCAAGAAGTTATGCATACCGCCAAATGGAATCCTCACTTTGTGCAGAATATGGAGCTCATGTGGATGACAGTACAAGTTATCAAGTTTACAATAACTGTGAGGAGAATCCAAATACAACAGCTGCCATTCGGGAGACAATGGGTCAGGTAGCTATGAAAAATGGAAAAATAATGAATACCTATTATTTTTCCACTTCCAGCGGGCATACAACAGATTATGGAGCTTTAGATTATGACAAAACAGAAGGAGAAGATTATATTCATGGAGTTTATGTGGGAGAGGGAGAAGGATATGCGGATGATACATGGACAGAGGAGTCCTTTGAAGCTTATATAAGCCAGACAGATGAAAAAGCCTATGAAAGGGAAATTTCCTGGTTTCGTTGGACTCTAGATATTTATCTTGAGGATTTGGAAGGAATGGAAGAACGGTTAAGGGAAAGGGCAAGGAGAGAAGAGGACATGATTTTAGTAAAAGAAGGAGAGGAGTTTAAAAAGGGAGAAATGAAAGAATTGGGAGAGATTCAATCTATGCAAATTTTAAAAAGAGGAAAGGGAGGAGAGGTAGAGGAATTGCTTGTCCATGGAGAGAAAAATACAGTGAAAATAATAAAAGAATATAATATTCGTTATGTCCTTGCCTTTCCAGGCTGTACTGTGACAAGGCAGGATAATACAGAGGTAAAAACCCCGACTCTAATTCCCAGCGCTTATTTTTCCATGAAAGCCTTTGACAAAGAGGGGAAGATAGGGTATCATTTGTTAGGCGGAGGATATGGACACGGGGTAGGAATGTCCCAGAATGGGGCCAATGAAATGGCGAAGAGGGGAATGGACAGTGGAATGATTTTACAGCATTTTTATCAAGGAATAGAAATAGGAGAAATATATGAAGACATGGATTCTGCAAATCTATCGCTCATACACTGATTTTTCTAGGGAAATGAACCGAAATCATATTAGTGCCTTTGCTTCAAGTGCAGCTTTTTTTATCTTTTTATCGGTCATTCCCTTTGGAATGCTTCTACTAGCTTGTATTCCATATACGCCTGTTACCCAAAGTGATTTACTACAGATTGCTATAGAAATTGTTCCTGCTTCCCTAGAGTCTATGGCAGTGAACTTGATTTTACAGCTTTACAGACAGCCTCCTGCTGTTCTTTCCATATCGGCTGTTATTGCAGTTTGGTCTGCGGCCAAAGGCTTTCTTGCTTTGATGAGAGGATTGAACAGTATTAATGGGGTTGTGGAGACAAGAAATTATTTTCTTCTTAGATTGAGAGCATCTTTATATACAGTTTTTTTTCTGTTTGTTATTTTGTTATGTCTGATGCTCATTGTATTTGGAAATAGCCTCATAGAGTTTATTATGTTGGAATTCCCAAATATTGGAATTGTTTTAAAAATGATTTTACAGTTTCGGTTTTTAATTAGTCTTGCTTTTTTAAGTTTCTTTTTTCTCATTGTATTTAAAGTGCTCCCAAACCGTTCCTTAAGCGTTGCAGAGCAAATACCAGGGGCTGTTTTTACAGCAGTCATCTGGTATGCCTTTTCCTTTTTCTTTTCCATCTATGTGGAGAGATTTGGTGGGTTTAATATGTACGGTAGTATGACAACCATTACTATATTTTTGTTTTGGCTCTATTCCTGTATGTATATTATGCTTTTAGGAGCCGAGATGAACGTATACTTTGAGCCCTTTTTCAGTTATTATCGAGTGTGGCTCTTAGGAAAAAGAAAAAGAAAAACAAAAAATGAAAATGTACGTTTTATGGGTTGACAATTTTTTGGAACTCTCATAAAATAGTCACATAGAAAAAGGCAATGAAGATGTAAGTAGGTTATTTTTTTCCGACAGAGAGAGGCGGTCATGGGCTGTAAGCTGCCTTCGGTTCCTTGAATAACTGAATTTCCCATCAGAGCTGTCTCTTTGAAAAAGCTTCATGCAGAAGAATAAGTTTCGTAGAAGAGAACGTAAGATGTACGTTACACATGAGAGTGCCTGGGCTTACAGGAATTTGGGTGGTACCGCGGATATGACTTCGTCCCTATGGGGATGAAGTTTTTTTATTCATGACAATAGGAGTCTTGCAAAGGGGGTATTTCCCCTTTGATAATGAAAAGAAGAAACAAATCATTGGGATTTTAGAAAAGAGGTAGGATATGAAAGACAGGCTACAACGAATGAAAGAGGAAGCTTTGAAACAAATACGTTCTTCGGATAAGTTAGAGAAGTTAAACGAGGTTAAAGTAAACTTTCTTGGAAAGAAAGGGGAACTTACAGCAGTACTAAAAAGTATGAAAGACGTAGCCCCGGAAGATCGCCCTAAGGTGGGCCAGATGGTCAACGATGTGAGGGCAGAGTTAGAAAAGGTGTTGGAAGATGCAAAAAAGAAAATGGAGCGTTTTTTAAGGGAAGAACAAATGAAAAGGGAGGAGATCGATGTCACTCTCCCAGCAAAAAAAAGGAATGTAGGCCATCGTCATCCAAACACCATTGCTTTAGAAGAAGTGGAGCGCATTTTTGTAGGTATGGGATATGAAGTTGTAGAAGGGCCAGAGGTGGAACTGGATTATTATAATTTTGAGGCTTTAAATGTTCCAGCAGAACATCCAGCCAAGGATGAGCAAGATACATTTTTTATTGGAAACAATATACTTTTAAGAACCCAGACCTCACCTGTACAAGTGAGAGAGATGGAGAAGGGGAAGCTTCCTATCCGCATGATAGCTCCAGGAAGGGTGTTTCGCTCTGATGAGGTAGATGCCACCCATTCCCCTTCTTTTCATCAAGTGGAAGGACTTGTCATTGACAAAGATATTACCTTTGGAGATTTAAAAGGAACCTTAGCAGAATTTGCAAAGGAATTGTTTGGAGAAAATACAAAGGTGAAGTTTCGTCCCCATCATTTCCCTTTTACAGAACCAAGCGCAGAAGTGGATGTCACTTGCTTTAAGTGTGGAGGAAAGGGATGCCGGTTTTGCAAAGGTTCCGGCTGGATTGAAATATTAGGCTGTGGTATGGTTCATCCAAAGGTATTGAAAATGAGTGGCATTGATCCAGAAGAGTATGCAGGATTTGCCTTTGGGGTAGGACTTGAAAGAATCGCCTTACTAAAATATGAAATTGACGATATGAGACTTCTTTACGAAAATGATATTCGTTTTTTGAAACAATTTTAAAAAATAAAGGAGATAAAAAGGGAGCTAGTGTTGGTGCGGCATACCTAGACTCTTTGAAATAGTAAAGCTGCATAGAAACGAGGATGATTATGAATACGCCATTATCATGGATTAAAGCTTACGTACCAGAGTTACAATGTACGGATCAGGAATATGTAGACGCTATGACTATGTCAGGCACCAAGGTAGAAAGCTATGTCAGGCTGGATAACAATTTATCCAACATTGTTGTAGGAGAAATTCTGTCCATTGAAAAGCATAAAGATGCAGATAAACTCATTGTCTGTCAAGTAGATATTGGTAAGGAGACAGTGCAAATTGTCACAGGAGCTACCAATGTGAAAGAGGGGGATAAGGTTCCTGTTGTGCTGGAAGGAGGAAGAGTGGCAGGAGGCCACGATGGAAGCCCTTTGCCAGAAAAGGGAATAGAGATTAAAAAAGGAAAACTACGGGGAATCGAATCTTTTGGAATGATGTGTTCCATTGAGGAGTTAGGTTCTACGAGAGAGATGTATCCAGATGCTCCAAAAGAGGGGATTTATATTTTTCCAAAAGAGACAAAGATAGGGGAGGACGCCATAGAAGTTTTAGGACTTCACGATACAGTTTTTGAACATGAGATTACATTGAATAGAGTTGACTGTTACAGTGTCCTTGGAATTGCCAGGGAGGCAGCAGCCACTTTTTGTAAACCTTTCCTCCCCCCAAAGGTTGAGGTAAAAGGAAATGGGGAAAACATCCATGATTATATTTCTGTAGAAGTAGAGGCTCCTGATCTATGTTCAAGATATTGTGCAAGGGTGTGTAAAAACATTAAAATTGGTCCTTCCCCTCAGTGGATGCAAAGGAGGCTGGCTGCCAGCGGAATCCGCCCTATTAATAATTTGGTAGACATTACAAATTATGTGATGGAAGAATATGGACAGCCTATGCATGCTTTTGATTTAGACAGGATAGAAGATAGAAAAATTATTGTAAAGCGGGCAGAAGAGGGGGAAGAATTCCAGACATTGGACGGTCAGGTGAGAAAGATGGATAGGGATATCTTAATGATCTGTGATGGAAAGAAAAAAATTGGCATTGGAGGTATTATGGGAGGGGAAAACTCCAAGATTACAGAAAAGGTAACAACTGTTCTTTTCGAGGCTGCTACCTTTCACGGCCCCAATATCCGCAAGTCTGCTAAGAGAATTGGTTTGCGCACAGACGCATCTAGTAAATTTGAAAAAGGATTAGATCCCCATAGAGCAGAGGAAGCCATTAACAGGGCATGTGCCTTAATCGAAGAATTGGGATATGGAGAAGTGGTGGGAGGAATGGTTGATGTTTGCCAGCCTTTCAAAGAGTCAGTACGGATACCTTTTTATCCTGAAAAAATAAATAAATTACTAGGTGTGAATCTTTCGAAAGAAGAGATGTTAGGCTATTTAGAGAGAGGGGAATTTGTATATGAAAAAGAGACAGGGGAGATTCTTGTGCCAAACTTCCGTCAGGATGTGGAAGGGATGGCAGATCTTGCAGAGGAAGTAGCAAGATTTTACGGATATGATAATATTCCCCTATCACTTCCCAGAGGAGAGGCTACTACAGGAAAACTATCTTTTAAGCTGCGTATAGAAGAGTTAGCAAGAGAGGTTGCAGAATTTTGCGGTTTCAGTCAGGCGATGTGGTATTCTTTTGAAAGTCCAAAAGTGTTTGACAAGCTTCTTCTCCCAGAAGATTCGCCTTTTAGGAAGGCAATTCGGATTTCAAACCCTTTAGGGGAAGATTTTTCCATTATGAGAACCATTTCCTTAAACGGAATACTCACCTCCCTTGCCATGAATTATAACCGTAGAAATGAAAATGTACGTCTTTATGAAATGGGAAATATTTATTTGCCAAAACAGCTTCCTTTGACAGAGCTTCCAGAAGAGAGGATGGAGTTTACCTTAGGTATGTATGGGGAAGGGGATTTCTTCACTATGAAAGGAGTGGTGGAGGAATTTTTAGAAAAGGCAGGAATGAATAAAAAGGCCAAGTATGACAAAAATGCAGGAAAGCCATTTTTACATCCAGGAAGACAGGCTAATATATTGTATGAAAGCGGTATCATAGGATTTTTGGGAGAAATTCATCCAGAAGTATGTGAACATTATGAGATGAAGACAAAAGTATACGTAGCTGTTTTAGATATGCCAGAAATTGTAGCAAAGGCTTCCTTTGACAGGAAGTACAGGGGAATTGCAAAATATCCTGCTGTAATAAGGGATATAAGCATGGTAATGAAAAAAGGGATTCAGGCAGGACAAATTGAAGATATCATTGAACAAAGAGGCGGGAATTTATTAGAAAGCTATACTTTGTTTGACATTTATGAAGGAAGCCAGATCAAAGAAGGCTATAAATCACTGGCCTATTCCATTACATTTAGGGCAAAGGACAGAACATTGGAAGAAAATGACGTTCAAAAGGCTATGAAAAAAATAGTAAATGGTTTACAGCAACTTGGCGTTGAGTTAAGACAGTAGGGAAAGGCAGGGATTTCATGGAATCTTTAAAGAAAGGGGATTTTTATTTTCACCTCCCAGAGGAACAGATTGCTCAGGATCCTTTGGAGAACCGTTCAGATTCCAGGCTTCTATGTCTTGAGAAAGAAACAGGAAAAATTCATCACCATTTTTTCCATGAAATAGGAAACCTTTTAAGACAGGGAGACTGTCTTGTCTTAAATGATACGAAGGTGCTTCCTGCCAGGATTATGGGAGTCAGGGAAGAGACAGGGGCAGTCATAGAAGTTCTCTTGCTAAGAAGAAAAGATAAAGCTGTGTGGGAAACTTTAGTAAAGCCAGGAAAAAAGGCAAAGCCTGGCGCTCGTCTTTCCTTTGGAAATGGGATTTTAAAAGGAGAGGTTATGGAAATAATAGAGGGAGGAAACCGCCTTATTCGTTTTGACTATGAAGGAATTTTTGAGGAAAATTTAGAGCAGTTAGGGGAGATGCCCCTTCCTCCTTATATTACCCATAAACTGAAGGATAAAAACCGTTATCAGACTGTTTATGCGAAACACTTAGGTTCTGCAGCGGCTCCAACGGCAGGACTGCATTTTACAAAAGAGCTTCTTCAAGAAATAAAAGAAAAGGGAGTGGAGCTTGTTTCTGTAACTCTCCATGTGGGACTTGGAACATTTCGTCCAGTAAAGGAAGAAAACATAAGGGATCACCATATGCATGAAGAATCCTACATGATTTTGGAGGAGGCAGCCAAAACAATTAATAAGGCTAAGGCAGATGGGAGAAGAATCATTGCCGTTGGCACAACAACTTGCCGTACATTGGAGGCAGCCAGTGATGAGAAGGGATTTGTGCATCCAGGCCAGGGAGAAACATCTATTTTCATATACCCAGGATATGCATTTCGAGTTATTGACGGATTGATTACGAACTTCCATCTTCCAGAATCCACCCTTTTGATGCTCACATCAGCTCTGGCAGGGCGGGAGCATGTACTTGGAGCCTATAGGGAGGCAGTGTTAAAAAAATATCGGTTTTTTAGTTTTGGGGATGCGATGTTTGTGATATAACACCATTTTCATACATTTGTAAACAATAAATAGGGAGAAAAAAAGCCGGAGAGCCGTTGTTCTTCGGCTTTTTTCATGGAATCAAAAAAATAAAAAAATGATTTCCTTTCTATAGACGAAGGCCTTTTACATCTTTCATTCGGGAGAGAATGACGTTACAGTTACAGTGGAGGACGCCGGGAAGGCGGTCTATGACTTGGCAAATGAGCTTTTCCATTTCTTCATTAGAAGGGGTTACAGCATGCACATGAAGCCTATGGCTGCCAGTCACTCGATAGATTTGAGTAATGTTTTCATTCTGCTCTAGTAAATTTGTTCCTTGATGGAAAGTATCTGGCTGAAACTCTATTTCAAAATAACAAGAAACAGCGCCGCTGATTTTTTGTGGATTGATGATAGTCGTATATTCCTCAATAATGCCTCTTTGCTCCAGTGATTGAATTCTTGCCTTGACAGCAACCCGGGATATTCCAATTTCCTGGCCAATTTGGGAGTAAGATATCCTAGCATTCTTAATGAGGAGTTTCACAATTTTCTGATCTAGTTCGTCTAAGCCTTCGAGAAACATAGGATAGTCCTCCTTACCTTTTTTACGAAATTATACACAAAATAAAAACGAAATGCAATATATTTATTGACATATATAATATAAAAATGGTAATATACTTTCGTAAAGTATATATAAAATTACGAAAGGAAAGAGGATATGAATGCAGACATGACCCAAGGTCCACCTATGAAATCCATGCTGATTTTTGCCCTTCCTATGATACTAGGAAATCTTTTACAGCAATGTTACAATATTGCCGACACACTCATTGTAGGGAGATATTTAGGTCCCAATGCACTGGCGGCAGTCGGTTCTTCGTTTACACTCATGACATTTCTCACCTCTATCCTTTTAGGCTTATGCATGGGAAGCGGAACATTTTTTTCCATTCGTTTTGGAGAAAAGGACGAAAAGAGATTAAAAGAAGGTATTTGCGCTTCCTTTGTGCTGATTTTTTTCTTGACTATTGTACTAAATGGTTTTGCTTTTCTTTTTTTGAATAGAATAAGAGACTTTCTCCAAGTGCCAAGGGAAGTATGGACAGATATGCAAAGTTATCTAATGGTGATTTTTTGTGGGATTTTTGCCACCTTCCTTTATAATTATTTTGCATCCCTTCTTAGGGCTGTAGGAAATTCGATAGTTCCCCTGGGATTTTTAGCCCTTTCTGCCATTTTAAATGTTGTACTTGACCTGTGGTTTGTGATTCGTCTGGGGGATGGGGTGGCTGGCGCAGCAAAAGCAACGGTAATTGCCCAATATGTTTCTGGAATTGGCATTGGTGTTTATGTATGGATTTATGTCCCGTGGCTTCGAATCAAAAGGGAGGAATGGAAGGTTTCATGGAATTGTATGAAGGATATTGCCAGCTTTTCTATGCTCACCTGCATTCAACAATCGGTAATGAATTTAGGCATCCTCCTTGTACAGGGTATTGTCAATAGCTTTGGAGCTGCTGTCATGGCTGCTTTTGCCGTTGGTGTAAAGATTGACGCCTTTGCCTATATGCCTGTGCAAGATTTTGGAAATGCTTTTTCCACCTTTATTGCCCAAAATTACGGTGCAAAAAAGAAAGAGCGTATCCATACAGGATTTCGGGGAGCCCTTATGGCGTCTCTGATTTTTAGCAGCCTGGTATCCATAGGGGTATGGATATTTGCCCGTCCTTTGCTGCTTATTTTTGTAAACAAGGAAGAAATAGGGATTATTGCAGAAGGCATACGTTATCTCCATATTGAAGGAGCCTTTTATGGGGGGATTGGCTGTTTGTTTTTGCTCTATGGACTTTACAGAGCTTTGGGAAAACCAGGAATGTCAGTGGTGCTCACTATCCTTTCTTTGGGAACGAGGGTTGTATTAGCCTATGTTCTTTCAAGCATCCCGTCCATTGGTGTTGTGGGAATTTGGTGGGCAGTTCCTATTGGCTGGTTTTTGGCAGACGGGGTTGGTATTGCTTATTATTTGACAAGGAAGAAGAAGATATTTTCCTGGTAAGCTCTTTTATGTGGGGCAGGACTAAAATAGGAAAGAGGGAGTGGAATTATTTTAGAAAAAGAATGGCCCTTCTTTTTTCTATTGCTGGATTTTGCATTTTTATTTGTCTATGTATTTATGTTCCTCACTGTTTTTTCTCACTACAGGAAAAGTACAGCTTACAAAGGGTTATGCAGGGTAACCGTCTGACGGGAAGTGTATTGCCCGTCAGATTTTTCATGTAATGTTCAAGATTTGCTTGTAGCCATTATAGTGGAAATTATCAAGTTTATCCCCCGCAGTTTGTGTCAAGGGATACATTCCCTATATGTCCAGGTAGGTGGATTAGATTGTGTTGTAGTTATCACAATTAGCAGGAAGCCCATAAGAATCATTTTTTCAGTGCCTTGAAGGACAACCTGCTGTAAGGATTGTTACTGACTGTGGATGAAGGAGCCGGTGAGAGGGATGCGTAGTGCACCTATAGCATTTATTTGTAAGCAGCTGTGGACAAACGATGGGAAACTGCCGGTTAAAGAAAAGAAATGGTTAAAAAAGATTGTGGAGAAATCAGAATTACTAAAAAATCCACATCCACAGTGGGGGAGAAAATAAAAGAGCAATAAAGTAGAATATGGAGGATAAACTATGTTTGACGAGATGATAAAGAGGAAAAAGCCTGTGCTGGAAAAGCTGATATCTTATGGATTGAAAAGGGATGGCGATTCTTTTCAATACTTGACAGAGATTTTGAATGGCACATTTGTGCTCACAATTCATATTGGCGCAGACAATACAATAAAAACGGATTTGATAGAAAAGGAAACGGGCGAAGCATATATTCTTTATAAGACCAATGCTTCTGGTGCATATGTAGGGGAAATCAGATCTGCAATAGAACAAGTGTTGTATGATATTGTTCAGAATTGTTATGAAACTGCAATTTTTAAAACAGCACAGGCACAGATGGTCATTCAGTTTGTCAGAGAAGTATATGGAGATGAACTAGAATTCCTCTGGACAAAATTCCCAGATAATGCAGTTTGGCGCAGAAAAGATAATAAGAAATGGTATGGTGCTGTTTTAACAGTCGCAGGGAAAAAGATTGGACTGGAATCAGATAGGATTGAGGAGATTATAGACCTCCGCATGAATCCGGCTGATGGGGAAACGATTTTGTTAAGAGATAATTACTATCCTGGTTGGCACATGAATAAGAAAAGTTGGTATACACTCGTATTAAATGGGAGCATTCCTGATGAAGAATTAAAAAAACGGATTAGAGAAAGTTATAAACTGGCCAGAAAGTAAAGGTTAAAGTCTGTTTAACAAATCTTAAAAGTTGTCTGCGTGTAGTTTCTTTGAAATGGATCCAACATAGATTTTAAAAAGTTTGTAAAGTGTCTATTACAAAAATGCCCATTTCCGGGCATTTTTTATGATAAAAAAGTTTTCTGAAAAGAAATAGCAGGAAAAAAGAGGAGATGCAAAATAGATATTCTAAAAATTTTATGAAATAGTAACAAATAGGTGTAGATGGGTGCAAGTATGTTCGTCTAAAATAGCAAGGTAACAATAGGAAGGAGAGCTTAGCCAGGTACGGAGGATAAAAGGATGGATTACAAAAAGATGATTTTGGATATGTTACAGACTATTGAGAACCAAGAGCTGCTTATGAAAATCTATACGTTTATAAAATCATGGTTAGAATAAAAAAGAGGGAGTTACATCTCTCCCTCTTTTTTTAAAAATCTATCAACAAAGGTCCACCATAACTCTTTATCTGGATCAGACATATGCCAGTAGTCTATAATGGCCTGTCTTGCCCGAGGATCGTTTTTATCAATATCCACAGAAATTTTTGTATAATCGTCCATGGGAATATCCAACATATCTCCATTTCCCCATCGAAGCCATTCATCATTTATGCCAAACACTTTGCACATCAAAAGCACAGTTGAGTCGCTTGGTTCAATAATTCCTGTTTCATAGGCAGCAATGGTTTGCCGCTTTAATCCCAATTTGTCTGCGAATTTTTGTTGAGTCAGTTTTGTGTGCTGTCGAAGCCTTTTTATTCTTTCCTTCATCGATTTACCTCCAAAATAATCATAACTTATATATGCAATTTAGTCAACAAACAAGTGTTGACGATATCTATTAAATGGCATATAATAGCAATATAATCAACAATAAAAAGAGATGACAAGAAATAAGAAGAAAGTGAAAGTTGGAAAAGGAGGATGGTTATTTATGAGGCTGCTGCATACATGGCAGTATAAATATATTGAAAGTTGTTTGTATGGATATGACAGACTAAAAGAATCCATAGAGACAGAGAGGAGTATGAAAATAGCTATTGATCATACCCTTTGTTTTTTTGAAGGAACTTCCTATGGGAAAATCATTACGGATTTTTATTTTGCCTATTCCATGAGTGTTCATAAAATCAAGAGATCCCTTTATTTTCGAAGAGTTTGCATAGACTTGGCCATAGAGGAATCCACAGGGTATGCAATGAGAAGGGAGATTATTTATAAAGTGGCAATGTATTGTTATCAAATGGACATATATCATTAGAGATTTGTATAAGGAGTTTCAAGCTCTGTCTATGAGACATGTGGGCAAAAGAAAAGAAAGAATGGTGGACAGGGGTCATATAGAAATATCATCAAGAAATTTGCAATTTTACTATCATAGTAATTTCAAAAAAAAAATGTGATACACTTTCAGAAAACAAAGAAAGGAGAAAAGCAAGTGACAGAAAAATGGCTATTAAAAGTAGGATGTACGAAGGAACAGGCAAAAGTGATACAAAGGATGCACAAGGATTTATTGGCAGAAGCTTGTGGAAAGGAGGAGGATGAGGAAAGAACAAAAAATAAGGAAAAAAAGGGGGCTGTAAAGACTGCCTTGCTGAATAGAAAAGGGGGAAGGCCTTATGATGTAGACTTAGTAGCTGGTTTATTTGACATGGATTGGATTCAGATGAACGAACAAGG
>CANOLZ010000015.1 GCA_947567075.1 uncultured bacterium | reverse complement strand
AAAGCAGGGGGAGGAAAAATGAGATCAAAATTGGAAAGGAAGGGGATCATAGCATGTATCCTAATAGTTGTCATGCTATTTTCATCTCAACAAGTTCAAGGGTTGACAGGGAATGTGAGAAAACAATCCAATGAACTATGTGAACATCATCAACAGCATGACAATAGCTGTGGATATGTAGAGGCAGCGCCAGGAATGGCCTGTACACATAATCATGGGGAAGATTGTTATACTGTAACAAAAAACTGTGAACATCAACATACAGATGAGTGCTATTCTCAGGATGCAGAGAGCATATCTGTTAACAACCTTTCTCCATCTTCGTGTAGTCACGTATGTAGTGAGGATTCGGGATGTGTAGAAAAGCTTCTATCATGTTCTCATATACATAGCAATGAATGTAGTTATAAAGAAGAAATACAAGGGCAGCCATGTACCTATCAGTGTCAGATTTGCAAGGCAGGATTCCTGCAAGGGCAGGATACTCAGGGGGTATTGACTTGGGAAGTTGGTATGTGGGATGGGCCAATGTTCTTTGCTGCATCAAACAATTATTATGGAGGGCAGCTGACAGGAGACAATAAACGGGCTTACGATGCCTTAACAGATTATTTTGAGGAAATACATAGGAATGGAACAGGAGTAAGTACATTTGTTTGGGAGCCTGGATATGACAAAGCAATAGCCATACAAACTGCCTTTAACACTTTTTTTAGGGATCGCACAGATATTATTTATTGGATCAGAAAAGGGGGAACAAACCAACTAGCCTATGATGGCAATGGCACCTATTTAGTAATTCCCGTCGTTGATATTTATGAAGGGGAGAGTATTACAGATAGAAATGTTAATCCCTATGCGTCCTACGTTCGAATTCATTTAAAGAGAGATGAGGAGAAGAGGGAGAGGGCCCTTGCAAAGGCAGATGAAATCGTCGCCTATGCACAAAGTAAGTTTTCAACAGATTATCAGAAGATACGTTATTTCCATGAAACCATTTGTAATTTAACCTATTATGATGGAACGTGGACGAGCAAGGGATTTGGAGATATTTATCAAATGTATAATGTATTTAATGGAGAACCTGTTGTATGTGAAGGTTATGCGAAAGCTTTCAAACATCTTTGTGATCAAAGTGGCATTGGGTGCTTGATTTTGGAAGGAAGTATGGGGGGTGGCCCCCATATGTGGAATTATGTAGAGCTAGATGGCAATTGGTATCTTGTAGATATTACAAATGACGATGGCCGTATGGATCTCATGAGCCCAGTAAATGAACAGGAAAACATTATAGGTGAGTTTAATGAGACATTGCTGGCAGTAGGCAGCAATAATCCTTGGTATGGACAGCTGAGGTTTTTCCCAGAGACAATGTATGGAACATCAAATGCAACTCTCAATGGAACGGATTACCAGCCTCCTTTAAGCAGTCCAGTAGATGTTACTGTGGAGTCTAGCAGTGAAAGACAGATTGTTTTAAATCTTTTAGAGGCTTCTGGAAAAATTCCTACAATATCTATAGGAGATATTACAATTACTCCAGGGGTAACCATTGCTCATGTAAATCAGGAAAAGAATAAGGTAATAATTGAGCTGGTGGATCCTCTAAAAGGGGGAGATTATGAGCTTACCATTCGGGATATGGCAGATTATACTTTTGAAAAGGTGACTTTTTTGGCAGCCAACTTAGTAAATGTAGTAGTGGAAAGCAACTCTCCTCGTCAACTTGTCCTAAAGTTAGAAGGAGAACCGAATATTTCTCTGCCGGGGATACAACAAGGGGACATCTCCATTACTCCAACTGTGCAAATAGTTGATTTGCAGCAAGCAGATAATAAAATCATCATAGATTTTGCAGAGGATCTAGAGACAGGAGATTATGAAGTGAGGATTGGAAGTATTCCATATTTTACATTTTCTCCTGTAACCTTCCATGTAACAGAAACAAAACCAGTAAGTACAAAGGTAAATGTAACAATAAAGAGCGTTTCGAGAGAAAAACTAGTACTCAGCTTGAACCTTCTGGATCCTTTGGTTCCTTTGCCATTTTTGACAAAGGACCATATGGTTCTTACGCCTTTAGGGCAGATTGGAGATATGAAGCAGGAGAGGGATGAGATTACCATCACTTTTTCAAACCCATTAGAAGCTGGAACTTACACAATGAGTATTAAAGATACCCAGATATATACTTATAATGATGTGACTTTTCAAATTCCAAAGAAGGGAGAGCTAATAGCGCCGTCTATACTTGTCACATACAATGAGAGAGGAACAGAGGCAACCGTTACAATTAAAAATTTTAACGATAAGGAAGACGGAATTGTAAAGTATACAGTAAATGGTGGTGAGGAGCAGGAATATGAAGGTGCTTTTATTGTCAATGAGAATACCCCTGTGAAAGGAAGAAAGAAGGAAATTTCTGCTTATGTAGCCAGTGTTGGAAAAGAATATAAGGATTCTATTAAGGTGAGTGCATCTATTAACCTTGCAATGGATTCTTTAGACGAATCCCAAACAGAAACAGAGCTGTTCTATGTTGTTATCCATTCTGTCACAGGACTAAAGGGGGATATTCCTTCTGGAACAATAGTGGCAAATATAGAGGGAAGAAATATTCCAGAAAATAGGAATGTAATTTATCAACTAGAAAAATCCCAAGGAAATTTTGAGATAAAAAAGAATACGATTGTGACAAAGGGCACAGTAGGGCCAGGCCGTTATAAAGTGGTGGTTGCCGCTCATCTGGAAAGGAATTTAGAAGATTCTTCGCCCCAGGAGACCGTTTATGGGGAGGGATTTATTGTGATAGATAATTTGGAAGATTCGTCTAATCCAGAAGATAGTTTTCCTATTGTTAATGAGCAAGAAAGCAGTTCTTCTTCGAACACAAATAGGGAAAATACGGAAGATTCCCATTCTAACGAGGGGGGACATTCTACAGATTTAAATCAAAGCAATAGTGGTGTTGTAAATAACAGCATGATGGAAGCTGCCATTTTAACTCCCGCAACAGTGAATGGACAGATAGTAGTGAGCGCAACCATTCCTGCTGGAAAATTAGACAATTTAATAGCTAGGCAGGTGCCTTGGTACAATCTTATTAGCCCCCAAATAAGTTTTGGATTTCCTTTACCCGTTCTAGAACAATTAAAGGATGTAAGCAAAGGGGGAGACATTATTTTAAGGGCAGCATCCATTGTAAACCCTGTTGGAAATGGCCGCCCTGTATGGCATATAACCTTTGTATATGCTTTAGATGGCAGGGAAACTCCCATTTTTTTAACAGGAGGGCAAAATATTTCTGTTAAGTTACCCTATGTTTTAAGAGATAATGAAGAAGAGGGAAGAGTCTTTGCCCTTTGTACAGATTTAGGGGCAACGTCCCAATGGATGGAAAAGTCCATATATCTTAGAAATAAAAACTCAGTGGCATTCGCCATACAGAGAGGGGGAATCTATGGCATTGGTTATAAAGAAATCCCCCAAAATATGACAAAGCTAAGAGAGCATTGGGCTAGACAAGATATTCTTTTTGCTCTCAGTAGGGAACTATTCAATCTAAGGGAAGAAGGAGATCTTAATCCAGACAGGGAGCTGACAAGAGAAGAATTTATCCAGGGATTGGAGCATTTGTCCGGGGTACAGCTCAGTGAAAGATTAAAAAACGAAAGTCCGTTGTTCTTGAATTGGAATGATAGAATGACTAGAGAAGAGATGGCCCTTTTTATTCATTTTTATGTGAAAGCAGCCAATCATACATACCCTCTCAGAGAGACAGAAGCCTTTAAGGATGCAGCTCTTATTAGTCCAGGGGCTGTTGAGGAAGTAGTATCTATGGAGAAAGCTGGAATTATTTCTGGAAAGGATGGGAAGATGTTTGATCCTAAAGGAAGGGTTACTTTGGCCCAAGGAGCGTCAACCCTACGCAGATTTCTAGAAGTTTATATGGATCCTTATGGAGGGAATGGATGGAGACAGAATGATAGTGGGACGTACTTTTATGTAATCAATGGAAAGCCTGTAGTAGGATGGCTGTTTTATGAACAAAAATGGTATTATTTCTACGAGGATGGCTCCATGGCTGAGAATACAATGATAGATGGCTATGAGATAGGACCAGATGGGGCTAGGAAGGAAAAGTAAACCTATTGGAGAATGAGATGGGAGTAACAAGGAATGCAAGGTTACTTCCATCTCAAATTTCGTTGTGCTGTTTGAGAAAAGAGGAGACAATAAGAGTTGCTCATTGGCCATAAATCATGTATATTTTTTCTAACAGGATTTCTGAATAGGATAATTTCATCATATATTGTATGAGAAAGGAAAGGATCAGATGTTGGAAACAATTTATATGCTAGACGCTCAAATACTTCTTTGGATACAAAATACTCTGCGGCAGCCTTTTTTAAATCCCCTCATGAAATTTGTCACCTCTCTTGGGGATTCAGGAAGTATTTGGATTTTTCTTGCTCTATTTTGTCTGTTTTTTCACAAGATGAGAAAGGGAGGAAAGGCAGTTCTCATAGCTTTGCTGCTGTCCTTTATTGTGAACAATTTAATTTTAAAAAGACTTTTTGGAAGAATCCGACCTTATGATGTGATTGAGGGGCTGACTATTTTAATTCATAAACCAGGGGAGTTTTCTTTTCCCTCAGGTCATACAGCTAGTTCTTTTGGGGCGGCAACGGCTTTTTACATAAACGGAGATAAAAGATGGGGAGTGGCTGCTATTTTTCTGGCTGCTGCTATTGGATTTACGAGAATGTATGTGGGAGTCCACTATCCAACAGACGTTCTGGGAGGAATGATTTCGGGAATTTTTACAGGAATTTTATCCAGCTGGATGGTCAATCATATTGAGGGAAGAAAGAAAAAACAAGTATCTCTTAGAGATTGGGAGGAATAAGGCCAAAAAGACCCCTGTCTTTAGGATTCAAGGAGGGCTGGTTTTGGATAAAATTGCAGTGTTAATTCCATGCTATAATGAAAGCCAGACAATTCATAAAGTTATCAAAGACTACCGTGCTGCCTTGCCAGAGGCAAAAATTTATGTGTATGATAATAATTCCACAGATGGGACAGATGAGATAGCGAAAAGGGCAGGAGCCATTGTTCGATATGAGAAACAGCAGGGAAAGGGAAATGTCATTCGAAGAATGTTTCGGGAAGTAGATGCCAAGTGTTATATTATGACAGACGGGGATGACACTTATCCAGCGGAAGCAGCCTTTGAAATGGCCAGGGCAGTTTTGGAAAGAAATGTAGATATGGTAGTTGGGGACAGGCTTTCCTCCACATATTTTACAGAAAATAAAAGAAAATTTCACAACTTTGGAAATGCTATTGTCCGCTTTTCTATTAATAGGCTTTTTAAAAGTGACATTCAAGATATTATGACAGGATATAGAGCCTTTAGTTATGTATTTGTGAAAACCTTTCCTGTTTTATCCAGAGGATTTGAGATTGAAACGGAAATGAGTATTCATGCCATAGACAAGGGAATGGAGATGGAAAACGTTGTTATATCTTATAGGGACAGGCCTATAGGAAGTGAATCCAAATTAAACACAGTGAAGGATGGGGTAAAAGTATTAAAAACAATAGCCAGGCTGTTTCGAAATTACAGACCTCTTGAATTTTTTACAACTTTGTCCTTAGGGCTCATAGCAATATCCCTTATTTTTTTTATCCCTGTATTTGTAACCTATATTGAAACAGGTCTGGTTCCTAAGTTTCCCACCCTCATTGTCTGTGGTTTTGTACTTTTGGGAGCTATCCAGGCCTTTTTCGCAGGTGTTATTTTGTCCACGATAAACGAGAAACATAAACAAGACTTTGAATATTGGCTTCAGTATTATGCGAAACATTTAAGAGAAGAAAAAGAGGAAGGCTTATGATTTGGGTACTGCTCAATTGGATTTATGTATTCATTACATCTTATCTTGTAGGTTCTTTTGCTTACAGAAAACTCATAGTCTTTGTAAAGTATTCGAAGGACAGAGCATCTGTAAACAAACTTTTTTATGAAGTCATGGCAGGTCTTGCCCTTTTAACTGCCTATTCTCAATACTTTAGTTTAGTATCAGGGGTTGGGCTGGCTGCAAACCTCCTTATGGTTGGAATTTGCATGCTTTTCCTTTTTCTAGACTCCAAAGAATATACAGAAGAAATAAAAGAGTGGATAGAGAATGGAAGGAGAGAAAAGCTGAAAGGTATTCTCTGCCTCTCAGCCGCTTTTATGATAGCTCTCTTTGTGTCTAATGGGAATTTTATGTATGATACAGGACTTTACCACGCCCAGAGTATTCGATGGATTGAGGAATACGGGGCTGTAAAAGGAATTGCAAATATTCATGAGAGATTGGGATATAACAGCGCTTTTTTTAGCTTATCAGCTTTGTTCAGCATGAAATGGCTAATAGGGCAGTCTCTCCATGGAGTTCAAGGGTTTAGCGCACTATTTGCAGTAAGTTATTCTTTAGTTACTATATATGATAATTTGAGGAAGAGAAGGGCAGTGCTTTGTCCAAGCACGATTTGCAGCCTAGGACCTTTTATTTATACAGCTATCATATTTCAGGAACTCATCTCTCCCACAACAGACTATATGACTGTCTATTTTATCATGTGGCTTGTCACTGCATGGGTCCGTCTTATTGAGGAAGGAGAAAGGGAAATATTTCCATATGCCTACCTGTGTATAGTCATCGTTTTTCTGATTACATTAAAACTTTCCGCCGCCTTGCTTATTTTAGCTGTCCTTTGGCCAGCTATCCGGCTCATCAAAGAGAAAAGGTGGAAGGAAATAGCTGTATACATTGTAAGCGGATGTTTTCTTCTTCTTCCCTATCTTTGGAGAAATTATATTGTCTCTGGCTGGCTTCTCTACCCTTTTAGCTCCATTGACTTATTTTCTGTAGATTGGAAGCTGGCAAAGGGGACAGTGGACGGGGATGCCATGGATGTAAAGCTGTGGGCCCGCTATATTTATGATAGAGAGCTCATTGATGAGACTATTTTTCAGTGGTTTCCAACTTGGTGGCGGGAGCAGGGAGATTTTAATAGAAATTTTTCTTTGGGAGTTTTTGGAATGCTTATTCTGGGAATGCTGACAGATATAAGTTTTTGGCTTTTTTCCAGAACGATAGTCAAAACAAAAAAGTGGATCCAATACGCTTACTTAAAAGCTGTCCTCATTGTATGTTTCTTTTTCTGGCTTTTGTCTGCACCTATGCACAGATATGGTTTTGCCTTTATTATTATGGTTTCCCTCCTTATGGTAGGGATCTTATTTGATATGATGCAATCAAAGATACAAAGATTATGGCCATTCGCCTTAAGCCTCTTTTTAGGAGTCCTTATGGCAAAATCCCTTTTCCCCATAGGTAAGGAGGCTCTTTTCATGGTTAGGGAGAATCTTAGGGATAATTCTTATTGGGTTAGGCAGAAGGATTATCCAAACCCAGAAATGGATTCTGCCAAATTAGGGGAGATTACCATTTATTACCCCAAGGACCCAGGAGGACAGTCCTGGTATTATTCTTTTCCTGCAACAAATTTTGGGGAGAATATTCAATACTGGAAACCAAGGGGAGAAGGAATTGAGGATGGGTTTTGTCAGAAGAGGAAAGATGAATGAAAAACCTTGCATTTCCTTATATAAGGTGCTATACTAAATAAGATAAGTATAATGCTGTAAGATAAGAGTGGACCTATGTCCACTCTTATCTTATGATAGGAATGTCATAAGCACACATTTTGCAGTCTGTAAGAAAGGCATGGTGACAAAGATGTCAAAGAGGGAACAGTATGAAGAAAAAGCTGAAAAGCTCATTACTCCTATTATAGAAGAAAATCAGTTTGAGCTTGTGGATATGGAATATGTAAAGGAAGGCTCCAACTGGTATTTAAGGGCGTATATTGACAAACCAGGAGGGATAACGATTGAAGATTGTGAACAGGTAAGCAGAGCTTTTTCAGAAGTTTTAGATAAGGAAGATTATATTGAGAATTCTTATATATTGGAAGTGAGTTCCCCAGGACTGTCAAGGCCTCTAAAGAAGGTAAGAGATTTTGAGAGAAGTATAGGAAAAAAAGTAGAAGTGAGAACTTATCAGCTCATAGATAGGCAAAAAGAATTTGTTGGAATTTTGAAGGAATATAATCAAAATACAATAACAATAGAAATAGAAGGTGAAGAAAAAATGCTGGAAAAAAGCCAAATTGCCCTAGTAAGGCTGGGGTTTGATTTTTAATAAGGAGGAAAAGGGAAGATGAGCAAGGAATTGTTGGATGCACTAGATACTTTGGAGAAAGAAAAAGATATCAGCAAGGAGACTTTATTTGACGCCATTGAAAACTCTCTGATTACTGCTTGTAAAAATCATTTTGGAAAATCCGATCATATAAAAGTAGAGATAAACCGAAACACATGTGACTTTCGAGTTTATGCGGAAAAAACAGTAGTAGAAGAAGTAGAAGATGATGTTTTAGAAATTTCCTTGGAAGATGCAAGAGAAATACGAAGAAGGGCAGAACTGGGAGACATTGTTCAAGTAGATATTAAGAGTAAGGAATTTGGAAGAATTGCAACACAAAATGCAAAAAATGTCATACTTCAAAAAATAAGGGAAGAGGAGCGAAGTGTTCTATACAATCAGTACTATGGAAAGGAAAAAGACGTTGTAACAGGCATTGTCCAAAGAAACATAGGGAAAAACATAAGCATTAACCTAGGGAAGGTAGATGCTGTACTTACAGAAAGTGAGCAGGTAAAGGGAGAGGCATTTAAGCCAACAGAGCGCATTAAAGTTTATATACTGGAAGTAAAAAATACAACAAAGGGACCAAAAGTTCTTGTCTCTAGAACCCATCCAGAATTAGTGAAAAGACTATTTGAGAATGAGGTGACAGAAGTAAAAGATGGAACGGTAGAAATAAAAAGTATTGCAAGGGAAGCGGGAAGCAGAACAAAAATAGCTGTCTGGTCTAACAACAAAGATGTAGATCCAGTAGGAGCTTGTGTAGGTATGAATGGAGCCAGAGTGAATTCCATAGTAGAAGAGCTTCGAGGGGAAAAGATTGATATTATTAACTGGGATGAAAATCCCGGAATATTAATTGAAAACGCCCTTTCTCCTGCAAAAGTTGTATTTGTCATTGCAGACGGAGATGAAAAAACAGCAAAAGTGGTTGTGCCAGACTATCAGTTATCTCTGGCAATAGGAAAAGAAGGACAAAACGCAAGGCTGGCTGCAAGGCTTACAGGCTTTAAAATCGATATTAAAAGTGAAACACAGGCAAAGGATGCCCCAGGATTTCGTCTGGAAGACTATTATGAAGATGAGGAATATGAAGATGAGTACGAAGACGAAGGGGAAGCATTGGAACAGGAAGAGTTTCTGGATTCTTCTTTGGAAGAGATGGGAGAAGAGTAGAAAAGATGGCAAAAAAAATTCCCATGAGACAGTGTATTGGCTGTAAAGAAATGAAGCCAAAAAAAGAATTGATTCGGATATTAAAAACATCAGAGGGCGGAATTGTCTTAGACGCCACAGGAAAGAAAAACGGAAGAGGGGCGTATTTGTGTAAAAAGGATACTTGCATGGAGGAGGCAATAAAAGGAAGAGGATTAGAGCGTTCCTTTAAAATGAGTATTCCTAAAGAAGTTTATGAGAACTTAAAAAAGGAGCTGACAGAGCTTGGATGAACGAAAGCTGTATTCTTTGCTGGGACTGGCAGAGAAATCGAAAAATTTAGTGAGCGGAGAATTTATGACTGAGAAAAAAGTGAAATCAGGCAAGGCCTTTTTAGTCATCGTAGGAGAAGACGCATCAGAAAATACAAGAAAAATGTTTCAGAACATGTGTGATTTTTATCATGTCCCCCTTTACTTTTATGGAACAAAGGAGAAGTTAGGGCATGCTATGGGGAAGGAGCTTAGGGCTTCTTTGGCGGTTACAGATGAAGGTTTTGCAAAGGCGATGAGAGAACATTTGGATAGCAAGAACAGTATAAGACGGAGGTAGTCACATATGGCGAAAATGAGAGTGCATGAACTGGCAAAAGAAATAGAAAAGCAAAGTAAGGAGATTATAAATTTTCTCTTTGGGAAAGGTATTGAAGTGAAAAATCACATGGCAACTTTGGAGGAAGATCAGGTAGAGATGGTGAGAAAGGAATTGGCTTCTGTTTCTAAAGAAGAAAAAGAGAAAAAGCCTGTGAAGAAAAAATCCAATATTATTTTTGTGAGCAATCCTCAAAATAGTAGAAAGAGTGGAAGTGTGCGAGGGCGCACCCAAGGTGGTCAAGGACGTCAAAATAGTGTTTCAGCTGAAAAGAGACAGGTAGGAACGATTAGTGACTTGGAAAGAAAGAGTGACACAAAGACTGTCCAAGAGAAAAGCAGTTTAAAACAGGCAACACCTAAACAGACAGAGGTAAGACATGGTGAGGAAAAACAAGGAGAGAAGCCAGTCACAAATACAGGTGAAAAAGGTTCTCAAAAAACTCCTCAACGGTCAGATAAAAGTGATAAAAAAAATGAACAAAGGGCAGGTGCAAGGCAGCAGCGCCCAATGGATAGGAGGTCAGGAGCTGATCACAATCGAACAGGTAATACAAAAAATCAAGAAGGCTCTCAAAAAACTTCGCATGGCGACTTTAGTCATAACAAAAATACTAGGCCTGGTGAGAATCGGGATAGAAATCAAAGGGGCAATGAGAGGCAGGACAATCGAGGAGGAAAACCTTTTAAAACTCCAGCGTTTCCAAGTGAAGTTTCAGGAAAAGAGACGGAAAAGCATAGAGAGGATCAGGATAGACGCCGCAAAGATCAGGAAAAGCGTCGTAAAGATGAGCTGGAAAGGGAAGACGGCTTTAAGGGAAAGAATAAAGGAAAAGGCGTAAAGCAGGTAAAGATGGAAAAGCCTCAGGAAAAAGTGCAGCCCATAAAAGAAGAAGAAAAGATTAAAGTCATTACTTTGCCAGAATCATTAACAATTAAAGAATTGGCAGATAAGATGAAAATACAGCCTTCTGTCATTGTAAAGAAACTCTTCCTTCAAGGAAAGGTAGTAACAGTAAATCAGGAAATTCCTTATGAGACGGCAGAGGAAATTGCCATAGAGTTTGACGTTATTTGTGAAAAGGAAGAAGTGATCGACGTTATTGAAGAGCTTCTCAAGGAATCGGAGGAGAGGGCAGAGGATATGATGCCAAGACCTCCTGTTATATGTGTCATGGGCCATGTAGATCATGGAAAAACTTCTTTACTAGATGCAATTCGAAAGACAAACGTTATTGATAAAGAAGCAGGGGGCATTACCCAGCATATTGGAGCCTATGTAGTAAAGGTGAACGGACAGAAAATAACGTTTTTAGATACGCCAGGTCATGAAGCTTTTACAGCTATGCGTATGAGAGGGGCAAATTCTACAGATATTGCTATTTTAGTCGTTGCAGCAGACGATGGGGTCATGCCTCAGACAGTGGAGGCAATTAACCATGCCAAGGCAGCAGGAATTGAAATTATTGTAGCAGTTAATAAAATGGATAAGCCAAGTGCAAATATGGATAGGGTAAAGCAGGAGTTGGCAGAATATGAACTCATACCAGAAGATTGGGGTGGAAGCACAGTATTTGCTCCCGTTTCCGCAAAGTCTTTAGAAGGAATTGAAAATCTCCTGGAAATGATACTTTTGACGTCGGAGATTTTAGAGCTAAAGGCAAACCCCAACAGACAGGCAAGGGGACTTGTCATAGAAGCGGAATTGGATAAAGGAAGAGGGCCTGTTGCCACAGTTCTTGTGCAAAAGGGAACCCTTCATGTAGGAGATTTCATTGCAGCAGGAGCATGTCATGGAAAGGTTAGAGCCATGATTGATGATAAAGGGAGAAGAGTAAAGGAAGCAGGCCCTTCCACTCCTGTAGAGATTTTAGGTTTAAATGATGTACCCAATGCAGGAGAAATTTTTGTAGCTCCTGATAATGATAAAGAGGCAAGAAACTTTGCAGATACATTTATTTCACAAAATAAGGCAAAACTATTAGATGCAACAAAACAGAAAATGTCTCTAGATGATCTGTTTACACAAATTCAAGAAGGAAGTTTGAAAGAGTTAAAGCTCATAATAAAAGCAGATGTGCAAGGTTCTGTGGAAGCGGTTAAACAAAGTTTGCTAAGGCTTTCCAATGAAGAAGTTGTAGTAAAAGTCATTCACGGAGGCGTAGGAGCCATTAATGAGTCGGATGTTTCTCTTGCATCGGCATCCAATGCTATTATTATTGGATTTCATGTAAGGCCAGATGCTACAGCAAAGACTATTGCAGAATCAGAAGGTGTAGATGTAAGGCTTTACAAGGTGATTTATCAGGTAATTGAAGATGTGGAAGCAGCTATGAAAGGGATGTTAGATCCAATTTTTGAAGAAAAGGTAATTGGGCATGGAGAGATTCGCCAGATTTTCAAAGCCTCAGGTATTGGCAATATTGCAGGTTCTTATGTGCTTGACGGCTCTTTCCAAAGAGGATGCAGCGTCCGCATTACAAGAGAAGGAGAACAGATTTTTGAAGGTGGTTTAGCTTCCTTAAAACGATTTAAAGATGATGTAAAAGAAGTAAAGGCAGGATACGAATGCGGCCTAGTATTTGAGGGCTTCCATGATATTCAAGAATTGGATCAGGTAGAGGCTTATATTATGGTAGAGGTGCCAAGATGAAAAAAAACAGTATTAAAAATACAAGAGTCAATGGGGAGGTTCAAAGAGAATTATCCAACATTATTAGAAGTAGTATAAAAGATCCAAGAATTCATCCCATGACTTCGGTTGTAGCAGTTGAAGTATCCTCGGATTTGAAATTGTGCAAAGCATGGATTAGTGTTCTAGGGAATGAGAAAGAAGCAGAGGATACAATGGAAGGTTTAAAGAGGGCGGAAGGATTTATAAGAAACCAACTGGCAAAAACCATTAATTTGAGGAACACCCCAGAAATACACTTTTTGTTAGATCAATCTATTGCGTATGGGGTAACAATGTCAAAACTGATTGATGATGTGAATAAAAAGGGAAGGGATTCGTTTGACGAAGATTAAAGAGTATTTAAAGGGAGCAAAAACAATAGGAATAGGAGGACATATTCGTCCTGATGGAGACTGTGTAGGCGCATCTTTAGCAATGTATCAATATATTAAAAAGGCTTTTCCAAAGGCTAAGACCCATATATATTTGGAAAAGCCAGCAGGCTGTTTTGGGTTTTTAAAAGGATTTGAGGAAATAAATTCCCAATATGAAAAAGATATAGACTATGATGTATTTCTCTGTCTTGATTGCAGTAAGGACCGCTTAGGCATGGGGGAAAAGTACTTTGATAAGGCAAAAAAAACAATTTGTATTGATCATCACATTAGCAATACAAAATGTGCCCAGATAGACTATATTGTGCCAGATGCCAGCTCTACAAGCGAACTTGTTTATCAGGTCATAGAGGAGGAATTCATAGACAAGGATATTGCACAAGCTATTTATGTGGGAATCATTCATGATACAGGAGTATTCCGTTATGCAAACACGTCAAGAAAGACAATGGAGATAGGAGGAAAATTAATAGGGTATGGCATACCTTTTGCGAAAATTATTGAGGAAACCTTTTGTGAGAAAACCTATGTGCAGCAGCAGATTTTAGGAAGAGCCTTGCTGGAAAGTATTTTGTTCTTAGAGGGCAGGTGCATTGTCAGTGTTATTGGGAAAAGAACAATGGATTTTTATGGAGTGAAGCCTGTGGATCTAGATGGAATAGCAAGTCAGCTAAATGTCACTAAGGGAGTAGACTGCGCTGTTTTTCTCTATGAAACAGGACTAATGGAATATAAGGTAAGCCTGCGCTCCAATGAACATGTAAACGTAGCGAAGGTAGCAAAACAATTTGGAGGAGGGGGACATATCAGGGCGGCAGGCGCTTCCATGAAAGGGACAGTACATGACGTAATTAATAATTTGTCTGTACATATTGAAAAACAGCTGCGGGAGAATCAAAGGTGTTAAACGGCATACTAAATGTTTATAAAGAAAAAGGTTATACATCCCATGATGTAGTGGCAAAATTAAGAGGAATTCTTCAACAGAAGAAGATAGGGCATACAGGAACTTTGGATCCAGATGCTGTAGGAGTTCTTCCTGTTTGCCTTGGAAAGGGAACAAAGCTTTGCGATATGTTGACAGATCAGAGCAAGACCTATGAGGCTGTGCTCTTTCTAGGTGTTGAGACAGATACCCAGGATATGAGCGGCAAAATTATTGAGGAAAAAGAAGTAAAGGTAACCCACAAGGAGATAGAAACGGCTGTTTCTAGTTTTATAGGAGCCTATGATCAAATTCCTCCCATGTATTCTGCAAGAAAAGTAAATGGAAAAAAATTATATGAACTAGCTAGAGCAGGGATAGAGGTAGAAAGAAGGCCAAAAAGGGTGGAGATCTCAAACATACACATTTTGAAAATAAATCTTCCAAGAATTTGGATAGAAGTTTCCTGCTCCAAAGGAACATATATTCGCACCTTATGTCATGATATAGGAGAAAGGCTTTTTACAAAAGGGGCAATGGAGGAACTTGTACGTACAAGAGCTGGAAGATTTCAGCTAAAGGACAGCCTTACTTTACAGGAGATTGAAAAAAAGAAAAAAGAAAAAAACTTGATGGATCACATCCTTTCTATAGAGGAGGCATTTTCCTCTTACCCTATCGTGAATGTAAAGGAACAGTATGATAAATATATACATAATGGGAATTCATTTCTTTTAAACCAGGCTGCACTCTTGGAGGAGAAGGGGGAAATAGAAGGATTATCCTTTAGAGTATATGATAGTAAAAAGCAATTTACAGGAATTTATGTATATCGAGATGGGACATTCCAACCTGTAAAAATGTTTTTATAGTAATAGGAGCAAGATTATGGAAATCATAACAGGAATGACAAAATACCCTATGAAAAAAGATACCGTAGTAGCGATTGGTAAGTTTGATGGCGTACATGTAGGACATCAGTCTATTTTAAATTACATGTTAAAATATAAGAAGAGGGATTGTCAAACGGTGGTTTTTACCTTTGATAAGCCTCCTGCTTCCCTACTGGGAAGGGAAGTACAAAAGGATTTAAGCACAAAAGAGGAAAAAAGGGAAGCTTTTCGTAAAAAAGGAATGGATTATGTAATTGAATTCCCTTTTACCGAAGAGACATGTAAAATAGAGCCAGAAGATTTTATTCGCACTATTTTAAAGGAGCAGCTTATGGCCAAAGCCGTTGTAGCAGGCCCTGATTTAAAATTTGGGTATAAAGGCAGAGGAGATGAAGAAATGCTAAAGGAAGAAGGGGCCAGACTTGGCATTGAGGTGGCCGTTCTTCCAAAAGCCACATATAATGGAAAAGAAATTAGTTCTACTTATGTAAGAAAAGAAGTGGAAGAAGGTCATATGGACGTGGTCAGAGAATTATTAGGGGAACCATATTCTGTGTATGGCGAAGTAGTCCATGGAAATCACTTAGGCCATAAAATAGGAATGCCTACTGTCAATATGATTCCTCCATCTAACAAGCTTCTTCCTAAAAGTGGAGTATATTTATCAAAAACCATATGTTGTGGACAAGTGTATAACAGTATTAGCAATATTGGATATAAGCCTACTGTGTCAGAAGAAAGGCAGATTGGTATAGAAACCCATATATATGATTTTCAAAAAGATATATATGAAGAACATGTAAATATATTGCTTCTTAAGCACATGAGAGATGAGAAAAAATTTTCAGGGATAGAGGAATTAAAAGAGGTTTTAAACAGAGATAAGGAAGAGGGAAGAAAAATGCACGGAATTTAAAGAGAAATTTTGTGGAAATGGGAGAAAAAGAGGAAAGCTGTAGAAAAATCTTGTTTATGGAACGTAGATAATTTAAAATAAACGTAAGAAGGTTGGAGGAAGAGTATGTCTATTTTATTATCTATGTCAGGCGGCTTAGGATTGTTTCTCTTTGGCATGAAGATGATGAGCGAGGGAATTGAAAGAGCTGCAGGCGCAAAACTTCGGGAAATATTAGAGTTTTTTACAAAGAACCGTTTCATTGGGCTATTGGTAGGAGTTTTTTTCACAGCATTAGTCCAGTCTTCTTCTGCTTGCACAGTAATGGTAGTCAGCTTTGTAAATTCAGGGCTGATGAGCTTGTATCAGGCTGCAGGTGTTATTTTTGGCGCAAATATCGGAACTACGATTACTTCCCAGTTAGTATCTTTAAACCTGTCCGATGCAGCCCCTGTTTTTTTGCTTATTGGGGCGCTCATGGTTCTCTTTGTAAAAAATAAGGGGATACAAAAGGTTGGAGAAGTCATTTTAGGATTTGGCGTTCTATTCATGGGACTAAATATTATGGCAGACGCTATGGCAGGGCTAAAGGAAGTGGAACAGGTGTCCGAGATGTTAGGAAGTGTGAAAAGCCCTCTTTTAGCTATTTTAGCAGGAACTATCTTGACAGCAGTTATACAGAGCTCTTCTGTAACTGTGAGCATTGTTCTTCTCATGGCTAATGAAGGGCTTCTTATGCTTCCTATTTGCCTTTTTATTATTTTAGGCTGTAATATTGGTTCTTGTGGGTCTGCTCTTTTAGCCTCTTTAGCTGGAAAGAAAGACGCAAAGAGGGCTGCTATGATCCACTTTTTGTTTAATGTATTTGGATCAGTGGTCATTTTCCTGCTTCTTCAATTTACATTAGATCTAGTAGTAGAAAAAATATTGGCATTTTCAGGAGGAGACCAGGGAAGATTTGTGGCCAACGCCCATACCCTTATTAAGGTTCTCCAAGTAATTTTTCTTTTCCCTTTTTCAAATTATATTGTAAAACTTACATATTTTCTTGTTCCAGGTTCTGATGACAGTATGGATTATAGAGAAAACTTTCATCTCCAATATATTGGAGAAAAATTTGTCTTTTCACCAGCTACTGCTGTAGTAGAGGTGACAAAGGAGCTGGAGCGTATGGCCTCCTTAGCCAGTGAAAATTTGAATCGGGCAATGAATGGACTGATTACTTTAGACAAAGAAGATATTGACCAAGTGTATGAAGTGGAGAGAAATATTGATTATCTGAACAGGGAAATAACAAATTATTTAGTAAAAATAAGTCAGGCAAGTCTGCCAGTGGATGATGCAAGAAGAATAGGAACTTTATTCCATGTAGCAAATGATATAGAAAGAATTGGCGATCATGCAGAAAACGTGGCAGATGCGGCGAGAAGCAGGATGGATACCGGGGTGGCATTTAGCAAAATGGCTTTAAAAGATATGGGGGACATGTTGGATATGGTCAACACTTTAATCCGGTTTTCTATTGATGTTTTTGCTAGGAATATTTGGGATGAAGAAATGATGAGTGATATTGTACATTTAGAAGAGGCTATTGATGAGAAAGAAAAAGAACTCCAGGTGCTTCATGTAGAAAGATTAACGAAAAATGAGTGTACGCCAGAGGCGGGAATGTTATTTACAGATATCATTTCTGGTATGGAACGGGTAGCAGACCATGCAACAAACATAGCCTTTTCTGTGGAAACAGATGAGTCATAATAGATGAAGGATTGCAGACATTGTGAAAGAAGGGTAGCATTGTCTGCTTGTTTTTTGTCCATTTTAAATGGGAATTTAGAAAGCAAGATTCTTTTTTATCCCTATGTATTGACAAAAAGAGTGCTTGTGCTATAATAGTAACCATAGTGTAATAAATTTGTAATAAATATGGAACAAATGTGAAATAAATATGAATTTTGCAATAAGAGAAGTAATGTCAATTCCTAATTTCATGAATGTCATTTCTATATAGAAAGGCAGATGAAAGAGATTTGGTTACTAAAATTAGAAAGGCATGAGTATATTTATGAAATACAATATAATGAGCAGGGTTTTTCTTTTAACGTTATGTATGGTAATGATGTTCTATCCTCCTGTTAGTCTTATGGCCAAGCCTATTGGAAATGTTTCAGCAGGAATTAATCTTGCTGTAAATGAGGAAGCGGTCACTGTGTCAGGTCCTTCTATTCCTGAGGATTCAGAGGAAATATCTGGTAAGCTGCCAGAGGCGGGAATTCATACCCAGGTAAATCCCTTGACAATGGAAGAGGCAGCTAAGAAAATGGAGAGCCGATCCTTTGCAGGATTTGATAACTTAGGCATGGCAAAGGTGGATAGTTATTTAAATATTAGGGAATCTCCTTCAGAGAGTGGAAAACTTGTAGGGAAGCTGCCAAAGCATGGGGGATGTGAAATACTGGATATGGAAGGTGAATGGGCTCATATTAAATCTGGAAAAGTGGAAGGCTATGTTAGCAGGGAATTTTTATATACAGATTTAGAAGCGAAAATAAAAGCAAAGGAAGTACTGACCTTAATGGCAACGGTCAATACAACGACCTTAAAGGTTCGAGAGGAGCCGAGTACAGAATCTTCTATCAATACCCTTATCCCTTTGGGAGAAGAGTTAGAAGTTTTAGAGGAATTGGAAGAGTGGGTAAAAATTGCTATTGATGATGAGGAAGGCTATATTTTTAAAGAATATGTAGATATTTCAGAGAAATTAGAAAAGGCAGTATCTTTGACAGAATTAAAATTTGGAGAGGGAATTTCTGATATTAAGGTATCTTTGACAGAATATGCAAAACAATTCATTGGAAATCCATATGTATGGGGAGGAACAAGTCTAACAAATGGTGCAGACTGCTCTGGCTTTGTGCTTTCCGTGTTTAGTAAATTTGGCATTTCCCTCCCCCATTCTTCAAGAGCCCAAGTAGGCTATGGAAGGCAGGTCAGCGTTTCTGAAGCTCAGCCAGGAGATTTGTTTTTCTATGGAAAGGGAAGTTATATTAATCATGTGGCCATTTATATTGGAAACGGACAGGTAGTCCATGCCAGCAGCGAAAAAACAGGGATTAAGGTTTCTAACGCCACTTACCGCTCTCCTATAGCTGTGAGAAGACTTTTGGAAAATTGATACCTTTTTACATTTACAGAATTTATTTCATATGATATAATATTTAAGTATGTAAACTACTAGCGCTCAGAGAGAGGACTCTCCAACCTCTCCCTTAGTGTCCAGTGTATAGGGAATAAAGGAGGAAACCAATGATTTCGAAGGAAAAAAAAGCGGCAATTATGAAAGAATATGGAAGAAAAGAAGGAGATACTGGTTCTCCAGAAGTGCAGATTGCCATACTCACAGCAAGAATTCAGGAATTAACAGAACATTTGAAGAAGAACAATAAGGATCATCATTCCAGAAGAGGTCTTTTGAAAATGGTAGGACAGAGGAGAGGTCTTTTGGATTATTTAAAAAAATCAGATATTGAGAGGTATCGTTCATTAATCGACAGGTTAGGAATCAGAAAGTAATGATAGGGGCGGATGGAATCCGCCCTTTTTTCGGATAATTATAAAGCAAGTGGGAGAAAAGCCCGAGACCACTGATATTTTTATGAAGTATCGTAGAAATATCAGTAGTTTCGGTACCTTCTACTTGAAATAATAAAAAGGAGGTACAATATGTACAAGAGTTATTCAATGGAATTGGCTGGCCGTAAGTTGACAGTAGAAATTGGAAGAGTGGCGGCTCAGGCTAACGGAGCTGCATTTATGCATTATGGGGATACGGTTGTGCTTTCAACAGCCACTGCATCAAAGAAGCCTAGAGAGGGAATTGATTTTTTCCCTTTAAGTGTAGAATATGAGGAGAAATTATATGCAGTAGGAAAGATACCTGGGGGATTTAATAAGAGGGAGGGAAAGGCATCGGAAAATGCTATTTTGACAAGCAGGGTCATTGACAGACCTATGCGGCCTTTGTTCCCTAAAGATTATAGAAATGATGTAACTCTTAATAATTTGGTTATGTCTGTTGATCCAGACTGCAGCCCAGAGCTTACGGCTATGCTTGGATCAGCCATTGCTGCAGCTATATCAGATATTCCCTTTGATGGTCCATGCGCTACGACTCAGGTAGGTCTAGTAGAGGGTAAATTTGTATTCAATCCCAATGCGAGACAAAAGGCTGTCTCGGATCTTCAGCTCACTGTGGCATCAACGAAGGAAAAGGTTATTATGATTGAAGCTGGGGCCAATGAAGTTTCAGAAGAAAAAATGATTGAAGCTATTTACGCAGCCCATGAGGTGAACCAGACGGTTATTACATTTACAGAAAATATTGTAGCTGAAGTAGGAAAGAAAAAACATGAATATGAGAGCTGCGCAATTCCAGAAGAGCTTTTTGAGGCTATAAGGGAAGTATGCCCTCCATCCCAAATGGAAACAGCAGTATTCACAGATGATAAACAGACAAGGGAAGAAAATATACAGGGCATAAAGGAAAAATTAGAAGAAAAATTTTCTGAAAATGAAAACTGGCTTTCACTTATTGATGAGGCTGTTTACCAGTATGAGAAGAAAACCGTTCGAAAAATGATCTTAAAAGATCATAAACGTCCAGACGGAAGGGGAATGGACGAGATTCGTCCTTTATCAGCAGAAGTGGATCTACTTCCAAGAGTACATGGTTCGGCTATGTTTACAAGGGGGCAGACCCAGATTTGTACGGTAACAACTTTGGCTCCGTTGGCGGAAGCTCAGAGAATTGACGGATTAGATGTGGCAGAGACTTCGAAAAGATACATGCACCATTATAATTTTCCTTCTTATTCCGTAGGGGAGACAAAGCCAAGCAGAGGACCAGGGAGACGGGAAATCGGACATGGAGCATTGGCAGAAAAGGCGTTAGTTCCAGTGCTGCCTTCTGAAGAAGAGTTTCCCTATGCAATTCGAACAGTATCAGAAACTTTTGAATCTAACGGTTCCACTTCCCAGGCAAGTATTTGTGCCTCCAGTATGTCGCTAATGGCAGCTGGCGTTCCTATTAAAAAGGCTGTGGCAGGAATTTCAGCAGGACTGATTACAGGAGAGACAGACGATGATTATATTGTATTAACAGATATTCAAGGATTAGAAGACTTTTTTGGAGATATGGATTTTAAAGTGGCTGGAACCCATGAGGGAATTACAGCTATTCAAATGGACATTAAAATCCATGGACTTACAAGACCTATTGTGGAAGAGGCGATTCGAAAAACAAAAGCTGCAAGAACTTATATTTTAAATGAAATTATGAAGCCAGCCATTGAGAAGCATAGAAAAGAAGTAGGAAAATATGCTCCCAAAATTGTACAAATTCTAATTGATCCAGAAAAAATTGGAGATGTTGTCGGCCAAAGGGGAAAAACCATTAATGCTATTATAGAACAAACAGGAGTGAAAATTGATATATCTGATGATGGGGCTGTCTCTGTTTGCGGAACGGATCAGGAAAGCATGGATAAGGCAGTAGAAATGATTCGAATTATTACTACGGACTATGAGGAAGGAATGATCTTTACAGGAAAGGTAGTTAGCATTAAAGAGTTTGGAGCCTTTATTGAATTTGCTCCAGGGAAAGAAGGAATGGTGCATATATCGAAAATATGCAAGGAAAGAATAAAAAGAGTAGAAGATATATTAACTTTAGGAGACAAAGTAACTGTGAAATGTCTTGGAAAGGACAAAATGGGAAGAATTAGTTTTTCTATGAAAGACGTTGAACAGTAAAGGAGAATTTATCTAATAAAACAAAAAAACATCCTTGATAAAATCAATGTTTCAAAAACACTGGTAATTCTATCAAGGATGTTTTTTATTTTGTCTCTATTCTTCGGTAATAAATTTAAATAAAGTATTCAATTGTTTTGTCCATGGTTAATTTCGTATGATCATTAAACAGGAGAACAGCTTCCCGTTCTTCTACTATTCCTAAAGAATAGAGTTCTGTAGTCTCTTTATTAAAATAGGAAAAGGGAACAAGACGGTTATAAGAAAAGGGATGGTCTACTGTTACTTGAACGTCATGTTGGGCAAAAGCTTCTTCTTGATAATATGGATCAAACATTTGAATATGTTCTCCCTCCTCACCAGTAAAAAGTACATAGTGGGGCACCTCGTAGTGGAGACGAACGACAGCTACTCCTTTACAAACTAAAGTATCATGGATGAAACCAGTTTTGCCTACATAAACATTTTTTCCAGATATATACTGCCCAGAAACAGGAAGCTGTCCAATTTTTCCAAGGCCATCCAGCCAGTGGCATAAAAACATCATAGCAGTACAGGAAGTGCCTTTTTTCCCAGGAATGCCTTTTGTATCCCAGCAGTCTAGGCAGTATAACATGATATTGCGGATTACTTCTGGAGGAATTTCTTCCCGCTCAAATAAAAAATTCATTGCATTAAGCATAGAAGTAGGCCCGCAGTCATATTCAGAAAGTTGGTAATGTAAAGGATTTTTCATGTAGTTTCCCCATTTCTATGCTGCTGACTCTTCCTTCTTACTCTTTTGAAAGCATGAGGGAGAGAGTTAAGTTGGCAGCTCGTTCTAGTTCTTCGACGGTTGTGTATTCATTTAAGGAGTGACAACTGTTCATGCCAGGAGCCACAACAATACCATTCATTCCATGAAGAACAAAATGATTATTAACACTGCCTCCAAAAGTTTGTTCTAAGCGAGCTTTAAGTCCAAGGGAGGCACAAACATTTTGAAAACGTTTTGCCACTTGCTGCTCTGGAGCAACGCAATAGGCGATACATAGGGTATTGGAAGTAAAATCCCATGTAGCGCCAAATTCTTCTGCCCCTCTTTTCACAGCACGTTCAATGATAAGAAGCTGACGGGAGGCGTCTTTATGAGAAAAACTCCTCACTTCTCCTGTTATAACACAGCTGTCTGGCACAATATTGTCTGCAATGCCTCCTGTAATCGTTCCAATATTAACAATAGTATTATTTACCCGTCCACATTCTATACGAGAGATAGCCTTTGCAGCAGCTTTGATTCCATGAATTCCATCTTCTGGGGAAAAGGCGGCATGGGTAGCCTTACCATGAAATTCTGCTCGAAAAGAAAGAATGGATGGGGCCTGATAAGCTGCCCTTCCTACAGGACCGTCTAAGTCCAAGACATACCCTTCTTTAGAACGGATATTTGTAAAGTCAAAGTTAGCAATACCAGTACAGTATGTTTCTTCAGATACATCAAAGAGAATTTCAATGGGTCTATGAGGAAGATTGGATTCTTTTAAAGCAGAAAGAGCTTCCAATATAACAGAAATACCAGAAATATTATCAGCCCCCAGTACTGTGGCTCCCTCTGAGGTGATAATGCCTTCTGGGGAGATAAGGGCCTTTTTTCCACAAGAGGGCTCTACTGTATCCATATGAGCGGAGAAAAGAATGGGGGGCAGATCTAGGGTACCTTCTATATAAGCATAGAGGTTTCCTGCCGTACCTCCGATTTTTTCGGCACTATCGTCCTCTTTTGACAAAATATGATTTTCTTTTAGGGACTGAATGATAAAGTCGCAAATTTTTCTTTCTCCAAGGGAGGGATTATCAATTTCCACAAGACGTTTAAATAAGGATATTAATCGTTCTTTTTGAATCATTTTTCCATCTATTCCTTTCTCGAAGTAGGCTGCAAAAAGTAAAAAAATATGTAAACTTGAACTAAGGAATATTATACCTATGGAAAGAAAGAGTGTCAAGTAAGGGCAAATCCAATGGTCTTTTTTTTACCTTGTCCTCATATATTGTTTCATAAGAGAAGCCAAGAAATTACGAAATTTCTGTTGCTGATTTGAAGGTTTGCTAGTGATATGGGGGAAAAGAATGGATCAATGGAATGAATTATTAAGGCAGTTTCCAGAAGGATTTAGGGAGCTTTTTTCCAAGGTAGAGCTTGATTTTCACAAAATAAGGGAAATTAGGATAAGGGCAGGACGTCAGGCAGTGTTTCGCTTGGGAGAGGAGGAGTATTTTCTATTGCCTGATGGAAAGCTGACCCGCCAGATAGAAAGTGGCCAAAAGTTTCGGGAACATGATATTAAGAAATTGATAGAATATATGGGCAGTTATTCCTTATATGCTTATGAAGAAGAATTGCGGCAAGGATTTTTAACAGTAAAAGGGGGACATAGAGTTGGCATTGCTGGAAAAGTTGTATTAGAAAAAGGAAGAGTTAAAAATTTTAAGTACATTTCTTCTGTGAATATTCGTATATCCCATGAAATAAAAGGGGCAGGAGATCAGACCCTTCCATATTTATATGATCATCATGGATTATGTCATACACTGATTGTTTCTCCTCCTGGCTGTGGGAAGACAACCCTTCTTAGGGATCTCATCCGTCAGATTTCCAATGGTTGGGGAAAGGAGCAGGGAAGAAATGTAGGAGTGGTAGATGAGAGATCAGAAATTGGAGGCTGCTACTTAGGAATTCCTCAAAATGATCTGGGAGTTCGCACAGATTTGTTAGACTGCTGCCCAAAAGCAGAAGGAATGATGATGTTAATCCGCTCTATGGCTCCAGATGTCATTGCAGTAGATGAAATAGGAAAGGAAGAAGATGTACAAGCAATGGAAAATGCATTGCGATGTGGATGCCGACTTTTAGCTACAATTCACGGAACATGTATGGAGGAAATAAAAGAGAAAAGAGTTTTGGCATCCTTTCTGAGAGATAAAGTATTTCAGCGCTTTTTATTTTTGGACAAAGGATATTCTGCCCATGGAATGAGAAGCGTTTATAATAGCAGCTTCCAACCTATATATGAACGAGGTGATAAAAATGCTTAAAATATTTGGCATTGTATGTATTATGGCAGGCAGTGCAGGAATGGGATATTTGCAAGGCAAAGAATGGAAAGGAAGATTAAATCAATGGAAAATAATGAAAAGGATGTGCCTTCTCATTCGAAGTGAGATTCAATATAAGGGTCTGCCACTCCCTGAAGCTTTTGCTTGTACGGCTGGAAAGATGCCTTCTCCTTTTCAAGAAATGTTAAGAGAAGTGGAAGAGAAGATGGAGGAAAGAAAAGGTGTGCATTTGCCAGATATATGGAGAGAGGCGGTTAAAAAATATATGAGAAAAACTAATTTAAAAAGGCAGGAAATAGAACGTCTTTGTACTTTTGGAGAACAGGTAGGCTATTTCGATAAGGAAGTGCAAATGTCAGCTATTGATTGGTATGTGGATGAACTAGACAAAGACATTGTTCAAAATGAAAAAACAATAGGGCAAAAAGTTCATATGTGCCACTGCCTAGGCATACTGGGGGGTTTGTTTCTGACTATCTTATTTCTATAACAGACAGGGGAGAAAACAGTGGGAATTCAGATGATTGTGAAAATAGCTGCAGTGGGGATATTAGTTTCCATATTAAATCAGGTGTTAAAACAAAGTGGAAGAGATGAGCAGGCATTTCTTACGAGTATGGCAGGGCTAATCTTAGTGCTGACATGGATTATACCTTATATATATGATCTTTTTCAAACTGTTGCAAGATTATTTTCCATGTAAAAAAGGACAGGTCGATATGAATATTTTAAAAATAAGCCTCATGGGTATTATTGTTGTCGTTTTTGCAGTCCAATTGAAAGAACAAAAACAAGAATATAGTCTTTTTCTTATATTAGGAGCCAGCCTTTTCCTATTTTCCTATGGCATTGGCCAGTTAAGCAGTATACTGGAAGTTCTAAAGAAAGTAAGTCTTTCTTCAGAATCAGGACAATCTTATTGGAGCATTTTAGTAAAAATGATAGGCATTACCTATATTTCAGAATTTGCTTCTGGTATATGTAAAGATGCAGGCTTTCATTCCATTGCCAGCCAAATTGACATCTTTGGAAAATTATCAATTCTTCTTGTCAGTCTGCCTGTCCTCATTACTTTGTTAGAAACTGTAGAAAGCTTTTTAACGTAATGGTAGAAATTTGTTCACCATTTACATCATGAGGTTTGGTAAAGAAAAAAAGCCAAATTCGGAAAGGCATAAAATATGAAAATAATCAGTTCTTTTTTGTTTTTCTTTTTTATTACATTATATGGAAGTCAATGGGTATATGGAGAAGAAACCGTAGATTTTTCTGTTATGGACAAAATGGAATGGGAAGAAGTCGATGATATTTTACAGTCATCAGAGGAATGGAAAAAGGGAGTAGAACATTTCTTTGGGGGTCAATCCCTTGGATTTCGTGATATGGTCATGGAAGTGCTGACAGGAAAAAAACCTTTTAAGTTTTCTATGGTTTTTAAAGCAATCATAGACGCCGTTTTTTTAGAAGTCCTTCAGACAAAAAACAATTTAATTATTATTTTACTCCTTATTATTGTAACAGGAGTATTTCAAAGTATGGCAGGAGCTTTTCAAAATCGTCAAATTGCAGATATGACTCGTCTCATTATGTACTTGCTCCTTTTTGTCTCTGTGCTTACTTCGTTTTCTTTAGCTTTAGAAATGGTAAAAGATACAATGAAAACACTCTCTTCCTTTTTATCAGCGCTGGCTCCAGCTTACTTCTTAAGTGTTGCAGCGTCTGGAAGCGCAAGCTCAGCCGCTGCCTTTTATTCTCTTTCTATTTTTATGATTAGCGCCATTGAGTTGTGCATTTTATATATTATACTTCCCCTTGTGCAAATTTTTGCCGTATTGGCCTTTGTCAATAAGCTGTCAAAGGAAGACATGCTTGCATATATATTGGATACGATTAAGACAGTCATTGAATACATAATAAAAACAATGATAGGAATATCCGCTAGCATTGGCGTGATACAAAGTATGATTGCACCAGTTCTTGATTCTTTTAAAAACACTATGTTGAGCAAGGCAGTTTCCGCCATACCAGGTATTGGAAATATGACAGGAGGATTGACAGAGGTGTTCTTTGGATCGGCTGTTGTTATTAAAAATGGCATTGGAGCAGTAAGTCTCCTTATAGTCCTCTATTTATGTCTTGTTCCTATTGGTAAATTAATTGCTATGATTCTTATGTATAAGGGAGCCACAGCAGTGGCAGGCATGGTATCTGGGAAGGAATATGCAGATGGATTGGCCAAAGTAAGTGAGGGCGGGGAGATGCTCTTAAAGGCTTTTGTAACAGGTATCGTATTATTTATGGCCATTATTGCTATAGTAGCTTCTACGACAAATAGGGGTTATTAGTGAAAGACCCAATACCTGTATGATAGAAAGGCGAGGCTTTGAAATGGCTTATTTTTATAGTTTTATCCGAGGTTTGGCAGTATTTTTTATTTTGCTTCAAGTAATCATTGGAATTCTACCAGGAGAAAAATATGGGAAATATATGAGGATGATGATTGGCATTTTCATTCTTTCGTATATCACCTATTTTTTAAGAAACTGGGATGTAAAAAAGGCTTTTAGTGATTTTGAAAAAATAACAGAATTATATGAAGAAAAGCTTATGGAAGTAGAAAAGGATTATGAGGAGTATGAGATAGTTCAACATAGACAGGTAATCTCTACCTTGGAAAAGAAGATAGAAGAAGAATTAGATACTTTAGCGAAAGAGGAAGGCTACTGCGTGAATTATATAAATATAGAGCTCTGCCTTGACAAGGAAGACAAAAATTATGGAAAAATAGAAAAGATGAAAATATTTTTAGCCCCGGACATAGAAACATATATTAATATTTCCATTGACGAAATTGTATTAGATGAAGAAGAGAAGAGTAGTATTTTACAAGTGGAAGAAAAAATCATGGATTATATAACAAGAGAGTATGAAATTTCAAAAGGAGGTGTAAAAATATGGACCCAGGGAAGTGGAAGGACTTTTGGAAAATGAAGTGGATGAAGGAAAAAAAGCCGAAAAAGGATCAGTTGTTGGTTCTCATTCTTGTAGGCATTTTACTTTTGGTCATTGCCATACCAGTAGATAATAAAAAGGGAAGAGGGGAGGGGATTTTGGAAGAAAAAGTAGAGGAAACCTTTCAGAAAGAGGAGGAGGACTTTGCATCTACTATGGAAAAGAAGTTGGAAAAAACATTATCATATGCCAATGGCGTAGGCAAGGTAAAGGTTATGATTACATTAAAAGATAAAGGAGAGAGCATTGTGGAAAAGGATGTCCCCAATAGTCATGCAACGACAGATGAAAATGATACAGCTGGAGGGAGGAGATCCATCATAGAAATGACAAGTGAAGAGTCTACTGTATTTCAGACAGACAGTTCAGGGAACCAGAGTCCTTATATCAGAAGAAGAAAAGAGCCAGAGGTGGAAGGAGTCATTGTCATTGCAGAGGGAGGTGGCAATTCGGTAGTAAACGCTCAGATAACAGAGGCTGTTTTGGCATTATTTCCTATAGAGGCGCATAAAATTAAAATAATGAAAATGAAACAAACTACATAGCAGGGGAAGGAGAAACACAGTGAAAAATATGGTGAAAAAAAATCAAATGATTATAACGGCACTGGCTATTATGATAGCAGTAGCAGGTTATCTGAATTTTGCAGGGACAAAGTTCGAAGAGGAAAGTTTTGTGGCAGAGACATCGACAACAGTGGAAGACCAGGCAGATATTTCCGATATTTCTGAGGAAGATATTTATGCAGCAGGCAATACACTGACAGATGGAAATGTTGTAGAAGATTTAGCTTCTAATGAGGAAGAGGGAATTGAGTACGCAGATATAGAAAGCTTAGATTCAGAGCCAGATCCCTTTGCGGCAGGGGAGGAGGGGCTGACCCCAGGGGAAGCAGTGCTTACCAGCTCATCAGGAAGCGGAATGGGTATTGTAGCAAATGCAAAGTTGATGAAGGAACAGACAAGGGCAAAAAATAAAGAGACTTTGTTAGAGGTAATTAATAATGGAAGCATAACAGAGGAGCAGAAAACAACAGCAATTAACAGCATGGTGACAATGACAGATATTGCAGAGAGGGAAACAGCAGCAGAAATATTGCTGACAACAAAAGGATTTAATGATTCCATTGTAAGCATAACAGAAAATACAGTAGATGTTATGATCAATGCAGCAGAACTAACAGATGCCCAACGAGCCCAAATTGAAGATATTGTAAAGAGAAAAACAGGCATTGGTGCAGAGGGGATAGTCATAACGCCTATCCTTGCCCAGTAATAAAAAGGGGTAAGGGTTATGGTCCTAAAGTATGTCCCTTATATGACAGAAAGGATGTTCTAAGAAGAGGGCATCCTTTTTGTAATATTTAGGAACTGAAATGACTTACAAGGGATAATACAGTTTTTATTCTATTTCTGAGAAATTTCTATGGAGAAATCTATGGATTTCTGATAAGATAAAGGAAGCATATGTTTGCACATGCTAGTATACTAGTTTCGGAGGAATTTATGACAGATTATACAGAGGAAATCAACAAAAGAAGAACCTTTGCCATTATATCCCATCCAGATGCAGGAAAGACGACATTAACCGAAAAGTTTCTTCTTTACGGCGGGGCTATTAATTTGGCTGGAAGCGTAAAGGGAAAGGCAACGGCAAGGCATGCAGTGTCAGACTGGATGGAAATAGAGAAGGAGAGAGGAATCT
>CANOLZ010000014.1 GCA_947567075.1 uncultured bacterium | reverse complement strand
TCTCTAACCTTTCCCACGGAAATAAAATAGTTGCCCCCAGAGAAAAGACAATGCCAGAGAGAAGTAAAATGTCTCCATAAAATAGAAGCTTCTCATTTTTCTTTGTTTTTATTGTAAATAGCCTTGGAATACAAAGAAGAAAAATGGCAATGCCCATTCCAGGCATTTTATTTTCAAAAATGGAAGATATCTCTACCATTGTATCTTTGACAGAGACCCAACTATTGGATAATCCAAAACTAGAAAACTTCAACTGTTCCAAAACTGGAAGCCAATAGAAACAAGTTAGCCCTAAGGTAATAAGTCCAGTAAGGAAAAGTTTGAGAAAAAGCTTTTTATTTTTGTAAAAAATTTTGAAATGAAACAAAACAATAAGTCCATATAAGGCGATACACATAATAAAGGTATTTGTATGGCTTAATAATATACCTGCAAATCCCACAGCCATTATGCCTGGCTTTGATAATTCTTCATATAATAAGTCGTAAATTCCATATAATAAAAAGGGAAGAAAAATAAAGGCTGTATATTCTCCCACTGCACTTCTCGTATAAATGTCATCTATATGATACTGGGACAAAGTCATAATAGTTGCCCCTATGATAGAAGAAAATCGTTTTTTTGTAACCATCTTTATGCAAACATAAGTAGAAGCATAACAAAGAAGAATACAAAGGGCTACAAACAGATGATAACTTTGATTAATGCCCACCCCCAAAGCTCTTAAAATCCCAGGAAAATATAGAAGCAAGTCTGGGTAGAATAGAGAGCTGGCATATCCAGCCCCCCCTAAAAAGAGCATATTCACTTTTAGAAAAGGCTTCCCAGCAAGAATCCCCTCTTTCAGGCTTTCAATGCGCAGCAAGTGATAATCTAAATCATGGCCATTGATACAATTCTTTGTCATAAGAGGGGTGCATGCAAAAAATATAGCAACTAAAAAAAGGCTTCCCAGCACAATGTATGATCTTTTTACATGAATCTTTCCTATTTTCATAACTCTCTTATTACCAGTTCTGTAATACCTGGATTCCACCCTTGTTCCATTCTCTTGATTTTGGGATTTCTTCCAAAACTATATTCTTCTTTTATCATGTTGCGAAGCTGGGTGCCTCCACGATAGCCGTGGATAAGACGAATACGATAAACATTGGAAGCTGCCTTTGCTACCTGAGCGTTTATCTCCTTTTTCGCCTGTTCACAATTCATTCCATGGAGATCTATTTCTATGATACCACCGCTCATCTAGATTCCTCCTATCTTTTTTTAAGAGAGGGCCTTTAAGCCCCCTCTTCCTCTTTTGTTCCTGTATAAATAGCATATCCATTCTTTGTATTTCTTTTCACCGAGTACAAAGCAGCGTCTGCTTTTTTATATAGTGTTTTAAAATCCTTTCCGTGAATGGGAAAGATTGCAACTCCTACGGATGCGGATATGGTAACCTTTTGATCTCCCTCTTCATATGTATGTTTTATTGCTTCAACCAGGTTCCCTGCACTAATCCCTACATCGTCAATGGAATCTACATCTTTCATTAGTATGATAAATTCATCTCCTCCTAAACGTCCTAACACATCCGTTTTTCGGAAATTTGTCCTTATTTTTGAAGCAACTTCTGCCAGAACGAAATCCCCTTTGGCATGGCCGAAAATATCATTAATCTGCTTAAAGTTATCCAAGTCTAAAATCATAAATGCTTGAATCAATCCATTCTTTTTTTGTCCTATTAAAAATTCATCTATGAAACTTTCTGTTGTTTCCCTGTTATATAACTGAGTCAGTGCGTCTATTTGAGCTTTATATTGAAGGCTTAATTCTCTTTTTTTCTGATAATCAATGTTTTTAACTAAAACAATAGCTCTAACATCTGAGGAATCAGACTCTTTTGCTAGATGAAGGCGGTATTCTGTCCAATATATACCCTTCTCTCCATCTGTCCTTCTTAGCTCTACAGTAATCTCATCCTCTCCCTTTTCATATCTTTGTAACAGAGTTTCCCTTGAAAGGGCTGATTCTACTCTTTCCCTGTCCTCTTCATAAACAGAAGAAGTCAAAAAATCTTTTAACACTTCATCATAAGATAGATTTTGACGAATATCTCCTTCTTTATCTGTTGAAAATATATCTCTTGTTAAGTTGAGGGAACAACTATACATTAAATGGGCCAAGAAAATCCGTTGGTACTCCTGCCCCTGTCTTGCTTGTTCCTCCTGCTCTTTTTGCACAGTAATATTCTCTATTACACCGACAGAATGCATCACTTTTCCATTATCATCAAATATATTTGTCAATGTCATTCTTTCCCACAGATTTCCCTTGGAATGGCTGCAAAAAATACAAGACGAGCTTTCTTTTCCCTCTCTAATTTCTTTGAAAGTCTTTCGGATTTCCTTAGATGTCTGTTCTGAAACCTTTCCACTGGAAATAAAGGACTCTGGAATATCCTTTATTGTACTATATAACCCCCACCAGCCATGTCCTTTATTTCGAAAAATAATCTCATCCTTATCCAAGTAATAATCAAAAATAACATCCTGGGTTTTGGATACAGCTATACGAAAGCTTTCTGCACTAGCTTTTAACTCCTTATTATTTATCAATATTTTTTTACGGATTAAATAACTAAAAATAATGACCATGAAAAGTATCCATAAAAAAACGAGTAAAATCCTTCCTGTCAGCACAACGACCATCTCTCTGCTTTTGGCAGCATCTTGATAAACCCCATCTTTTCTCGTTGTAGAAAAAATGTACCAATTGTTTATTCCAAGGGGAGTATAATAAGCAATCCTTTCTTCCTCTCCTTGATGATAAGAAGCAAAGCCGCTTTCTCTATTTTCCATGGCCTTCCATATTTCTTTTTTGCTATTCCCTTTCTCAAAATCCATCTTATCTAAAGAATCCCATAAATTGTCTTGCACAAGTATATTACGGGGATTTGTGGAACGGACAATAAATCTCCCATCTGGCTCCACAACGTGTACATAACGGTCATCTGTTTCTTCTGTAGGCATTAACAGTTTTCCAAGGTTATTCACATCAAACATGCCAAATATAACGCCCAACACCTTGTCATTGTGGGTGAAAGGACTAGCTATGACAAAATAGTTGGTAGTGCCATCCCTAGATAAAATAACATGGGAAATATAGGATTCCCCTTTGATAGCTGCTTGAAAATACTCCTCTTGCCCTACATTGATTTCTGTTCCATCTGTGAGCCATGCTCTTCCCTCTTTATCGGCAATTCCTACTATATGGAAGGTTCCTTCTTTTGCCGTATGTTTTAATGTTTCCATTACATCTTCTGAATGAAAGGAGATATCTGAGTCGGCAAAATACATGGTGCTTCTTAAAAGTGCCGAAGAAGAATTCACTTTACTTTCTATTAATAAAGCACTTTTTTCTGAGAGTTCCTTTAATTGCCTCCTGTAATTTTCTGTCTCTTTATCAATAAGCCTTTTACTAAAATCTGTAAAAGAAAATATAATAAAGAAGAAAGCGAAAAAGGAAATGACTCCTAAAACAGGTAGTTTTTTCGATGTAAGCTTACAGTCTTTTTTAGCCATATACTGAACCCTTTCCGTACTTTATTTATCTGCCTACCTCTTTATATTCTTGAAAAAATCATACCGATTTCTTCCATTGCTTTTCGCATAGAAAACTGCTTGATCGGCTTTTCTTATAAGCACGTCATAAGCCTCGCCATCCAAAGGATATAAAGCTACTCCAATACTTGCTGTAATTTTGCCATTTATCTCATGCTGACGGTAAGCATTGTGTATGACTTCCATTATGTGTATAAGCTTCTTTTCAATTACTTCCTCATTTGCTACATTGCCCATGAAAACTAAAAATTCGTCTCCGCTCCCCTTTCCAACAACATCTGACTCTCTAAAGCAATGTTTTATTCTTTTTGCTAAAAGCTTTAATACTTCATCTCCATATGCGTGTCCAAAATGATCATTCACCCATTTAAATTCATCAATGTCTATAAAGAAAATGGCTGAAAGCTCCTTGTGCATACCTTCTAGTTTTTCTATTACCTTATCCCTGAATGCCTCTTTATTATAAAGATTTGTCAAGCGGTCTCTGAAAATCCTTTGTTTCCAATGTTCACTTTCCTCTTTCAGCTCATGGATATCTACAATCTTTCCTACAACCTGTAAGCAAGTTGATTGTTCCTTGTCCCAAATAGAGGTAGCCCATGCCTCAAACCATTCCAACCGTCCATCGTTGAGTCTTAAACGAATTCTTCCCCTTGTTTTATTCGGCCCATCTTTACATATTTTAATCATTGTCTGTACAATTTTGATATCTTCCTTATAGATAAAAGAATAATTTTGAATGTTGTCCTTTACATTTTCAATTTTTCCTGCCTGGCCAAACATTTCTTGAAAATTTTCTGAGAAAAGGATTTTGTCTTCTTGTACATGATATATGTAAAAAATCTCCCCATTATTTTTTGGCAATACATGATACTGGGTTTTTTCCTTTTCCATCATTTGCAAAAGCTGATCTGGCGTCTGATACGGCTGTTTCCTAATACTATCTCTTTGCAATACCTGGTTGTTTTCTGTTACCTTATAAGCATTTTTCAGCTTCTCCTCCATTTCTTTCATCCTGTCCAAAAGGAGAGGATTGAATGCCCCGCACTCTCCGTTTAGTATCATCTCCATTGCCTTTTCATGGGTGCAGGCTTTCTTGTACACTCTTTCACTGACAAGAGCATCATATACATCTGCCAAAGAAACAATCTGGGCCCATATAGGAATCTGACTTTCACACAGATGATCAGGATAACCTCTTCCATCCCATCTCTCATGGTGATATCGGCAAATATCATAACAGTACTGGAAATACTCTTTAGAATTAATAAACTCCAGATTTTCTAATATTTCACATCCCTTAACGGAGTGGGTTTTCATAATCTCAAACTCTTCATCTGTAAGGGGTCCAGGCTTATTGAGAACCGAATCAGGGATAGCAATTTTTCCAATGTCATGCATAGCAGCAGCATTACATATAACTTCTATCTGCTCCCTAGTAAAATGATATTCTTCTGATACATCGCACAAAGCTTCCAGCATCATCCTTGTAATATCCCGAATTCTCTTAATATGCTGCCCTGATTCACAATCCCGAAATTCCACTGCTGTACACAAAGTATCAATAATAAATAAATTGGATTGGCGAATTTGTAAATCCTGATTCTCAATTTCTCTCATCTGGGTTCTTACAGTTTCCTCCAATTTATAACGATACCGATAAAGCTCAATGACATTTTCCACCCTTCTCTTTACAATACCAAAATTAAAAGGCTTCAAAATAACGTCCGCTGCTCCCAGTTCATGGATCTTAAGGGATATCTCCTCCTCTGTGCTTGCTGTAATTACAATGACTGGAATTTTCATAAGCATTCCTTTGCTACTCATTGCCTTTAGTACATCCATCCCGTTCATAACAGGCATAACTAAATCCAGCAGCACGATTGCTATGGAATTTTGTTCCTGTTCCAGTACTCGCAGAGCATCTTCTCCATTTTCCGCTTCTAAGATCTCATAACTTTTTATAAAGAGATCTTTTAAAATTACTCTATTCCATTTTACATCATCTACAATTAATATTTTTTTTCTTTGATCCATTTTTTCATCTCTTCTCTAATATCTTCATTCTATTATTAGTATACCATACTCTTATGGAAACTCCTAATCCTATTTTAATAGAATTTTAATCATTATTAAAAAACTCTTTCCATTTATTGTATAATAGGCAGTTTTTGTTGCTCGTTGTACAATCCTCTTTAGAAAAATATTAGAACTTTTTGTTGTAATCTTATTGATACAAACTTAACAAACCAATACTTTCGAAAGGACTGTCTTTACCTATGTTCCATCTATTCCATAAAAAATACAAAGGGTTCCTTTTTCTCATGCCCAGTCTAATGGGCATCACCCTCTTTGTCCTTGTTCCATTTATGGATGTAGTAATACGCTCATTTCAGACATCCATTACCAAGGAATTTAATGGGTTGAAAAATTATATATCCATCTTTCACAACCAGGCTTTCCACCTTGCTGTAAAAAACACAGTTCAGTTTACCGTCGTCTGCCTTCCTATTTTAATTTTTCTCTCCCTTTTTGCTGCTATGGCAATAAGCCAGTTAAGGGAAATGAAACTCCTTAAGTCTGCCTTTTTACTTCCCATGGCTGTGCCTGCTGCCACCCTTGTTCTTATTTGGAAAATGCTTTTTTTTCAACAGGGAATTTTTAACAAGGTCCTTCTGACTTTAGGCTTAAAACCTATTGCCTTTATAGACTCAGGGGCGGCCTTCTGGGTTTTAGTTCTTAGCTATGTTTGGAAAAATCTAGGGTATACCATTGTTTTATGGCTGGCTGGCATTCTCCAAATTTCCAATAGTATATTAGAGGCTGGGAAAGTGGATGGGGCTTCTCCCATGGAGACCTTTTTATACATTATCATTCCTAACTTAAAACCTACCTTATATATCATTACCATTCTTTCCTTCCTGAATTCGTTTAAAGTATTTAGAGAAGCTTATTTGGCAGCTGGATCCTACCCCCATGAAAGCATCTATTTGCTCCAGCATTTATTCAATAACTGGTTTACAAATTTGGAAGTAGATAAAATGTCTGCCTCTGCTGTCCTAATAGCTGCCCTTTTATTTTGTGTCATTCTTTTCCTGCAATTATTGTATGAAAAAGATAAATAACCCCATTTTAAAAAAAAGAGGTGATATTCCTTATGCTAAAAAAACTAGGTCTGCTCCTTTTATACTTGACTGCCTTCCTCATCTGCCTTCCCATTCTTCTTGTCCTTCTTGGCTCCCTAAAAAGTACAAGGGAGTTAGTGGAAAGTCTTTCTCCCCTATTAGACGATACAAATGGAATGGTAAACTGGACTCTTCTTCCCCTCTATCCAACCTTAAACCACTTTTTTAAACTCCTCTTTTCCACTCCTTCATTTTTTATTGTTTTTTGGAATTCCATGAAAATAGTATTCTGTATTTTGACAGGCCAAATGTTTATCTCTGTTCCTGCCGCCTGGGCCTTTGCCTCCTTTTCCTTTCCTTTTCAAAAACTTTTATTTACATTATATATTATTCTTATGCTCATGCCATTCCAAGTTATTATGCTGTCCAGCTATCTTGTTCTTGATTCCTTTCATATGCTGGACACCCACAGAGGAATTATTTTACCAGCAATTTTCTCTGCATATCCTGTTTTTATTATTTATAAAAGCTTTCATCAGATACCAAAAAGCTTATTAGAAGCTGCCAGAACCGATGGGGCTTCAGAGCTGTACCTGTTCATTCACATTGGCATCCCCTCTGGTTCCTCAGGCATACTATCTGCCCTTGTTCTTGGTTTTTTAGAATACTGGAGCCTAATTGAACCTCCTTTAGCCTTTTTAAAGGACAAGTCTCTATGGCCCTTATCCCTCTATCTTCCAGAAATCGGCATAGAACAGTCGGGTATGGCTTTTGCTGCATCTGTTATAACCCTTACCCCTGCCATTTTTGTTTTTCTTATAGGGCAAGATTACTTAGAGCAAGGCATTATGTCATCTGCTGTTAAAGAATAAAGATCCTCAAGGAGAATATGTATTATGAGAGAATATTTATTAACCCTGATCCATTTGTGGAAAAAGAAAAAAATTTCTGTCCTTTTTGCAAAATTCCTTTTGTTTATGCTCCTTTGCACTATTCTATCCCGAGGAATTTATGCCAAGGGAATGGCACAAGTGACTACAGGTTCTCCAAAAAAAATGTCTATTTCCCACAAAGTGCAGTCCGAAGGTTTCATCGAAAAAAATCAAGAGGCTTCTATTCACATTCCTTCTGGAATCCGTATTGAATCTGTCTTTGTCAAACAAGGTCAAATAGTAGAAAATGACACCCCTCTTTTTCAAATTGATATGGACGACTTACAGGAAATAATAAAAGAGAAGGCCAATGAAGTTGAGAAATTAACCTTACAAATCAATGATATTGTTTCCAATCAGCAGTATCATGCTACAAAAGAAGCTCAAGATGCCAAAAGAGCTGCCCAAGACTATGCCTTAGCTCAGGCATCTGGAAACCGCCAAATAGGGGAGGCGGCCTACGACTTACAAAGATCCCAAGAACAGCTGGAACAGTGGAAAGACTTTCCCTCTTATTTAAAAGACAATCTAGAGCACGATCTCCAGAGGGCGGCTCTTACCCGGGAAGTAGAACGCCTGAGGGAAGAAATAAATATGCTAAAAGATCATTCCCAATCTGTAAGTGCCAATGTTCTAGACAAAGAAGAGCAAATCAGGAAAAAAAAAATAGAACTGGAAAATGCATCCAAATCTCTTGATGATTATATAAACAGTATGACCAGTCAATTAGAAAAACAATGGAAAGAAAGAAAAGAAACTTTGGAAGAAGATTTACATGCCAAGGAAAAGGCATATTACGACACTGGTGAAACAGCTGCAAACAGCCTCCTTGAAGCAGGCAGAACTATGGAAGATGCTTCTATGGAAAAACCTTCTGACAGCACCTTAGAAATATACAAACTAGACAGAGAAGAAAAGACGAGAAAACTTGCAAAATTAAAAGATCTCCAGGCAATAGGAGGGATTATTACAAGTGATATTTCAGGTTTTGTGACAAAGGTAAACATTACCCCTGGTGAACGCAGCAACGACCTTGGCTGCATTCTTCTTGCCCTTACAGAAGAAAGCTTTAACTTCTGCGCTTCTATAACAAAGGAACAAAGAAAATATGTAAACATAGGGGATACAGCTCATATATATTTTCAAAGGGGCAGTCATACTCTTGAAAACATAAGAATTGAGAGGGTGGAGGAAGATCCTGCAAATCCAGAAAATTATTATATATATGCAAGTGTACCATCCAAAAATCTTACCATTGGGGAGACAGGAGTTTTAGAAATAGTAAAGCAAAGTGAACACTATCCTTACTGTGTCTCCTTAGAAGCCCTTCATGGGGATGGTATCCATATATATGTACTTGTATTGCATGAGAAGGAAACTATACTAGGAACAGAGCTCTATGTGGAAAGGAGAAATGTAAAAGTGCTTGATAAAAACGAAACTTACGCTGCCCTTGAGGCGGGAACTATAACAGAACAGGAAAACATTGTTCTTACTTCTACAAAACCTATTGTTGGAGGCGACATTGTACGCCTTTTCGAAGAATGATGCCTCGTCTCCATCTGGCTTTAGGAGTAACTGGATTGTTCCTTCTTCTCTTTTCCGTTATTTCCTTAGGCTGGACATGGAATAAAGTGAAAAACTATCAAGATATCCATATTATTCATCTCTCAAAGGAGGCGTCCCCCTCAAAAGTATTTCCTTCTTCTTCTATAAAAGAAGAGGAAACCATTGCTATTACTTTATTTTCAGAAGAAAAAGGACAAATCATTTCTAATAAATATTTTAACCGTTTTACAGAAGTTAAGGCCATTTCCATTTTCGGAAGTTCCACCCTACTTTTTCCTAATTCCTATCCATTAGAAAAAGAAGACTTGACTGGCTGTCTCATTGATATCCATACAGCCTGGGAATTATTTGGGGATGTGGATGTGGTTGGCGCAAACATTGATTATCAAAATAAAACCTACGAAATACGAGGACTTTTAAACCATCCTGTACCAGTGTTTTTATATGAGTCTCCCATGTCCCCTCCATCCTTGAAAGAGGAGGAAGAGAATATTTTATTTTCTCAAGTTGCTGCAAAAGCTCTTCATCCTTCAGATAAAAAAGAGGTTGCACAGAAACTAAGGAATCTCTATAACTTAGAAGGACAGGAAAGTATTTTAAACTTTGGTCGAATACCAGACTTTAATCTTTCCTGGAAAGAACATAAATCTGCTTTGTGGTACCTTATATTAAAAGAAAGTAACTGTGTGGAAACTGTTTATTTGATCTACTTAAGCCAGCAGATTTATTATTACAGCTTTTTCTTTCTTGGACTTTTTTTCTTTGTTGTATATAGAAAAGGATTGTTAGATCATACCTTTTTCAACTCTTGAATTTAAAGAAAAGAATAAGCCAAACCCATATATTTTTATAGAGAAATACGCATTACAACCATTTATGAAAGAACTTCGATACTTGAAAGAATAATAAAAATGAGGGAAAATACCATACTATGGGAGAGAGAAAAGACTCTTTGCTTTTGCTCCCCTGTCTGCCACATAAGCAGGGGCAGACGCACTTGTCAGCGTGGGATAAAGCCTGTTCATCTCTATCGTTGATTATTATGTATTACTTTGCTGTTCCTTGCCAGACAGCTTTACAATTGAAATATTCATATATAACTGCTATAATATTTGTCATTCAACTTGATAAATTATTTATTTGTAGGAGAGAAGGAATGGAACACCTTATATTGATAGAACCCCAAATAGAATATGCTGATGATATATGGGAATTTCGCCGTGAAATTTTAGAATGGGATGCAGATATTGAGGATCAGTTTGCAGGCTGTATGTCCCTTGATGTATGTAAGTCAGCTGAAGAATGGATAAAAATCTGCAGCCTTAGAAAATGGGAAGAAACTTGTGGCAAGGCAGGAACAGCTGTTCCTTCACATATGTATTTGGCTGTTCGTAAGAATGACAATAAGGTGATAGGTATTATAGATTTGCGTCACCACATAAATCATCCTATTCTTGGGACATGGGGAGGTCATTGTGGATATTCTGTGCGTCCATCAGAACGAGGCAAAGGATATGCTAAGGAAATGCTTCGATTAAATACACAAAATGCACAAAAATTAAGAATACAAAAACTCCTCATTACTTGTAATGCCAAAAATATAGTCAGTGAAAAAACGATACTTGCTAATGGTGGAGTTTTTGAAAACATAATAGATGTTGATGGCTGTACTATAAAGCGGTACTGGATTTCGTTATAGGAGTGCAAATTACCATTTGATCTCTCATTCCTATATATGAATTTCCCTGAATCTCTGAGCAATAAAATAAGCTGATGCTTAGTCAACGGCAAAAGAATAGTGTTATTAATAAAATCATTCTCTTTTTCCCAATTTTATAAGGGGGGATAGTTATAACTCATATAAGCTGTAACTACCCCCTTAGATCTGTGGATTTTTCCTATATTTATCTCTTTGGCATATAGCGGGAAGTTGCTATAAAACTTGTGCCTACTTCCACTCCGTTTAAATAAGATGTCAAATAACTGTCTGCACTTCGAACTCCTGTTTTATTTGACCAAAATTGATAACTGCGTCCTCCCAATGATACAGGGCTTACATAAACATTCACTGTTACATTGCTTCCTTCCACAGCTGTTTGAATATAAACAGGCATATTATAATTATTCCGAAATTTCAGATCCTTACTTGTGCCTGCTATTGTAGCATCCATCCCTAATGGAATATATCCCACTGTCATGCTGTGGGGATGTCTCTCAGTCACTGTAACTCCTGCATTCATAAGAGCTGCATACAAGGTAGAGGATACTTGGCATATTCCTCCCCCTGTTACAGAGACAACTTTTCCTCCTACATATGCTCCCCCTTTTTTATAACCATTAGCAGCTGTTCTTGGAAGAATTGTCTGACTAAAGGACACTTCCTGTCCAGGAGCTATTACCATATTATTTATTCGGTCTGCCGCCACCTGGATATTATTTATTCGGTTAGACGAGCTTCCAGAAAAACTCGTTGTATACGTGCCTGCTAATGTATTATTGGAATATGCCTGGGTCAGAAGCATATTGGGGTCTACTGTTTCTTCCTGAATTGGAATATTGCCTGGGGTGCCCTCTAAGATTGGACTGGCTCCTCCAAGTCCTTGTGCAGCAGCAGCTTCCATTGCCTGAAGGAAAACATTAGGATCTATCTGCTGAATTTCCCCTCCATGTATCTCTGTTGAAGAAAACATAGCTACAGAAAAAAAGAGTGCTCCATATTTTATCAATTCTATTCTCTTTTTCATAAAAATTCCATGCCTTTCTACTGCCTGCAATCTCTTGGTTCCAGGCATATATTTTCCTGCTTCTTTGATTTTAAGTTTATCTTCCCTAGTCTGAATACGGTATAATCTAGAGACTGTGGCATTTCTTTACTCTTTTTTTAATATACCACTTATTTGTCGAAAAAGCAATATTATTGCTCTCATTCCCACTATAAATTCATGAACATTTCCATCACCTCATCTAGTCAGATTTCTCTATCTAAAAAGATAGTACTTCCTCCAAATATTTTAGGGAATTCAGACTAATTGCAAAATCCCTCATCCCTACTCTATGCCAATACTTTTCATCCATTCTTCTATTATGCAAACTACTCTTTCTCCAAAAAGGGGAAAATTCCCATAAAAATGGGCGAGGAGATGAGACATAGTTACTGTTGACTTTCAGAGAATCCAAATTTATAATATGCTTATTATCTTTTAAATAAAAGCTGGAATGGAGGATTATTATGGGGCAAAGACGCGTTGAATTATTAGAATTAGTCAGCCAATATGGCAAAATTGAAGTAAACGAACTCTCCCGCCTGCTCCATGCATCTCAAGTAACCGTTCGCAAAGATTTGGAATATTTAACTGAGAAAGGCATTTTACGGAGAAAACGGGGATATGCTATGTTAAAGCACCCTGACGACATTAATTATCAAATGGCTTTTCAATATGAAGAAAAAGAGAAAATTGGGAAAGCTGCCTCTGCACTTGTAAATGATGGAGAAACAATTATTGTGGAATGTGGCTCTACTTGCGCCTTATTTGCAGAAGAAGTATTAAAACACCACAAACATATTACAATTATTACTAACTCCACTTATATAGCCCACTTTATTCAAGATAAGCCTAATGTGGAAATTATTCTATTAGGAGGTAACTATCAAAAGCACAGCCAAGCTTCTGTAGGACCTATCACAAAACAATATGTCCGTCAATTTTCAGTGGATAAAATTTTTGTAGGCACTGGTGGGTTTAATTTCAAAGATGGGTTTACTGGCAACGATATAACTCGCACAGATACAATTAAATCTATGACAAAATCCGCCAAGCAGATTATTCTTCTTGCTGACTCCAAAAAGTTTCTCCATCCTGGCTCTGTTCCCTTTCTAAAACCAGAAGAAGTGCATCAAGTCATAACGGATCAAGGTCTTCCTGAAGAGGTAAGAGCCTATTTTCTCGAAAAAAATGTTCATGTTCAATTTGTATAGATTGACATTTTTTCCATAATATACATATACTATCATAAACTACCTGAAATATAAGGAGTATGATAATTTCATGCATTCTCAGAATAAATTTCCCACTTTTCATGCCTCTTCATTAAGAGCCCTTGACGAATCCATGCGAAATACAGGCGCTGCTGTTCCTGGCTTTGGTCCATTAGGATCAGTAACCCCTGAAGTAAATCCTAGGGAAAATGAGCCTGCCTCTCCCAGTTTTGGCCCATTAGGGCCAGTAACACCGGAGGTAAATCCTGGGGAAAGTGAACCTGCCGCCCCTGGGTTGGGCCCATTAGGACCCGTGACCCCTGAAGTAAATCCCGGAGAAAGTGAACCTGCCGCCCCTGGAATGGGCCCATTAGGGCCAGTGACCCCTGAAGTAAATCCTGGAGAAAATGAGCCTGCTGCCCCTGGGCTTGGTCCCATAGGCTCTGTTATGCCAGAACTTTCCTTCACAAACCGTCTTGCGGCTTATGTACGCTTCTTTCATGCCTCCATTGACACAGAACCTTTCCATATATATATTAACGGCAGACTTACTGTTTCCTATTTAGACTATGGTTCCTTTTCCGGATACTTTCTTTTCTTTCCAGGAACTTATAGTATTGTTATATACAGAGCTAAAAATACAAATGTCCCTATTATGAACACGAGAATTACTGTTCAGAGAAATATGGTTTACACAGCTGCCATTATGGGGAACCCTTCTTTCCACTCCTTAGAACTTATTGGAGCTAGGAAACAAGAAGTTCCCCATGATCAAGCAAGAATTCGTTTTATTCATCTGGCTTCCAACACGCCAGCTGTAGATGTTATGGTAGACGGACAGACTTTATATTCCCGTTTAATGTACACAGATGCAACAGAATACTTTATTTTGGCCCCTGGCATTCACTCTATTATATTGAAAAGAAGCAGCTCTAGCATCTTTTTATTTGACGAGCCAAAGGCCTCTTTACGTTCTGGAAGTCTGACAGGAGTTTACCTTATTAGCAAAAGGGACAAAAGTTCTGTTCCTGATGTTATCTTTTCCAATGAAATGCCCCCCTCTATCCGTTAATCCATTCGAGACAGCAGCTGCATCGTCGGCTGCTGCTCTGATTCTAACACCCCATATTTCTTTGTTTTACATATATATTCTTTCCATCTATCATGAATGAACTGTTTCTTATAATTTTTATTGCAATAGTATTTTCCATCTTTTTTATATATTAAAAGAATAGGAATTCCCCATAGACCTCTATTTCCTATTTTATTCAGTCTCACATATGCTTTATTCCTTGTGGTAATGGCAAGAAAAAATACTCCTCCCTCTCCCTCTTTCTCTAAACCATAATGTAGAGAAACTCCCAATTCCTCTGTCTCTTTCTTTCTCTTTCTTATTTCTTCCTCTAAAATTTTGTAAGCAGTATTACAGAAATCTCTAATTTCCTCTTCCATAATCGGAGTATACGGAATCCACTTGTCCACTTCCTTATCTTTTAGAAAATCTAATTCTAAGTCTCTTACTATTGCTAAGGCCTCCGTATAATTTTCATCAGACATGCGAAATACAGCCGCTTTCTTTTTCCCACAGTACAAATACACTGGATGTCCCCTTAACCAAGTTTGTATTTTCACATCTGTAAGTTGTTCATAGGAGTATTCCTCTTCCCTTCCCAGCCATCTCTTTACTTTAAAAGAATGTTTATTGAAAATAATACCACTTCTTTTATAGTATAATAGGCTGGCACTTCCCAGGCAGAGAAATAGAAAAGCCAGAATCATAAACAAAATAAGGTCTTCTCTAGTCGTAAATTCTTCTTTGTGAAAAAAGGCCACAACAGACAAAAATATTCCACAAGTTAAGGAAAAAACTCCTCTTGCCAAATTCATTTTTGATGGTGTAACTTCCAATATTCCTTTCTTCTTATACATCTTACATCATCCAAGCCCTTCTGCCTTTTTCACTTATTTGCAAACTTTCTCAAAAACTGCATTCCTATAATCACCATAGCTCCTATGACAAAGAACAAAACATCAAAGGTTGCAAGGGACATGGCTGGCTTTGGAACCTCCAAAGTGGCTGGTCCCATGGCAATGGCGTAAAGAGAGCCAAGCATTAATCCTATAATTGTATAAACTGTCTGAGAACGAAATTTTTCCAAGGCCACCTTCACTAATTTAATAACAACGACCACACCTGCCAATATACCTAACCCGAAAATGAATACTATGGGAAATGCCTCCATGTGAAAACTCATCAATTCTTTAATAGCTTCCAAAATAGGCAAATATAAACCAAAAATAAGTAATAAGGTAGAACCTGATATTCCAGGAAGCACCATGGCAGAAATAGCTATCATAGCAGCTATAAACATATAAGCAATAAGCCCAATGTTTAAATGACTAATGTCTACCCTATTCCCCTCTCCTGCTACAGGATTATAATACGTAATCAAAGAGACAACAGCAATTCCTAGCATTGTAAAAATCAGATTGCCATATTTTCCAAAGACTACTGTTTTCTCTTCTCTTAATACTATAGGTATAGAACATATGATAAAACCCATAAAAAGAGAACTCACTTGATAAATGTGAGATTCAAACACAGTTGTTAAAATAAGCACAGCCATTCCAAATCCAGCGATCCATCCAATACCAAGTTTGATCAAAAAAAACAGAGCCCTCTTTCTCTCTTCCCACGTTCCATATACCAAATCGTTAAGAGAATTTATAAACTCATCATAAAAGCCAAGCAAAAATGCAATCGTTCCTCCTGAAACCCCTGGCACACTGTCTGCCAGTGCCATGCAAAATCCCCCTATAAACTTCATTAACATAAAAAAACCATGCCTTTCCTGAGTCTGGAGCCCCTTGGCCCCAGGAATCATGATATCTTCTTCCTAGCAGCCCATGGCTGCATAGGAAGATTCTACCTATAAATCAATGGAAAGTCAATGGTTAGTTTTATTGTAAATCTCTCTATCAAACATTTATGCCACATATATGCTTCAAAGTTCCGTCAAACTTTTTATCATAGACCATTGTCTCATAAAGACGGTATCCTCCATCTACATTATAACAGTTATATCCCTTTTGATTTAAAATTCTACAGGCAATATAACTTCTCAAACCACTCTGGCAATGGACATATACTGTTTTATCTTTATCATCAAGTTTATCTAAATTTTCCCTCAATTCATCCACGGGTATATGAAGGGCTCCCTCAATATGTCCTCCTTCATACTCTGCCTTTGTCCGCACATCCAATAACAAGTTATTCTTTCCTATTTCCATATACTGGACATCCTTCCAATGAACTTGCTTTACCTTCCCTGTAAGGATATTTTCAATGACATAGCCTGCCATATTCACTGGATCCTTTGCAGAAGAAAAAGGAGGCGCATAGCATAACTCCAGTTCCGTTAAGTCAAAAGCTGTCATTCCACCTCGAATTGCTGTAGCCAATACATCGCAGCGCTTGTCTACTCCTTCAAAACCTACAATTTGGGCGCCTAACAGTCTGCCTGACTTATTCTCAAAAATTATTTTTATTGTCATGTTGGAGGCTCCTGGATAATAAGAGGCATGGGAAGAAGAAAAAACACAGACCGAATCATAATCTAATCCTTGTCTAATGGCTTCTTCCTCATGGATTCCAGTCATAGCAATGGTCATATCAAACACTTTTAATATGGAAGAACCTTGGGTTCCTTTATAAGTTTTGGATATACCACATATGTGATCTGCAGCAATTCTTCCCTGTTTATTGGCAGGACCTGCCAAAGGAATATATCCTTCAGCCTTTGTCACATAATTTTGAATCTGCACTGCGTCCCCAAGTCCATAAATGTGGGGATTAGACGTCTGCATAAATTCATTAACAATGATGGCTCCCCTTTCGTTTACTCTCAAAGAGGCTTCTTTCGCCAAGGCAGTATCTGGACGTACGCCAACACTTAACAGTACCATGTCTGCTTTTAATATCCCCTCTGATAATTCTACCTCTATCTCTTCTTCTTTAGGATGGAATGCTTTCACTCCATTTCCCAGCTCCAGATGAATTCCTTTTGACTTCAAATAACGATGTACATCACAAGCTAAGTCTTCATCCAATGGCCCTATCACATGCTTTGTAAATTCAACAATGGTAACTTCCATTCCTCCATGGGATAAATTTTCTGCCATTTCGACCCCTATATAGCCTCCTCCCACAACGACAGCCCTTTTTGGCTTTTTCGTCTCTATGAATTCCTTGATTGCAAAAGTATCTGGAATATTTCTTAATGAGAAAATACGCTTATCTTCTACTCCTTCAAGGGGAATTTTAACTGGTTCAGCTCCTGGGGAAAGAATTAACTTATCATAATTCTCTTCATAGATTGTCCCATCTTCTAAATTTTTCACTGTTATTGTTTTTGTATCTGGGTGGATTGCTGTTGCCTCATGTTTTATCTTTACTTGAATTCGAAACCTTTCATAAAACTTCTTGGGAGTCTGTAAAGTCAAGCTTTCCTTTTCCTTAATAACATCCCCAATATAATAAGGTAGTCCACAATTTGCATAGGAGATATACTTTCCCCTCTCTAAAATAACAATTTCTGCCTCCTCGTCCAGTCTTCGAAGCCTTGCAGCAGCAGTGGCGCCTCCAGCCACTCCTCCAATAATCACTACTTTCATCTTTCTCTCCTACCTTTCTAATTCTCCAGCGTAACTTGTAATTCCTCCAATATTTGTAACATCCACATAGCCTAATTTTTGAAAAATACCACAGGCATTTTTGCTTCTCCCCCCACTTAGACAATAAACAAAAAGAGTTTTTTCCTTATCTGGGACAATGGTTTGAATATTAGCAGCCTGATCTAATGGAATAAGGAGACTTCCTGGAATATGCCCCTCCTTATATTCCTTCTCTGTTCTTACGTCAATTAAAACGATATCCTTTTTTTGTTGAAATATACTTTGTGCTTCTTTCATAGACATTTTTTTCATCTCTTCTATTATCCTTTCTATTTCAATAAACTATTAAATCTGTTATTTTTTCATAATCACTGTCTTTGACTATTATAGTAGCATCTCTTCTAAACCTTTTTCCGTGACTAAATCACTTTTTTAATGCAAGAGTTCCTATATGTTCAATATAAAATTCCATCATAATAGGCCAGCAGCAATTGGACAACTCGATGATAGCTTCTCATTCCGTCTGATACTCCATTTAAAACCAATGTGGTTTCCGTAAAATTATTGGAAATCTCATTCACAGTGTTTGTATCAAATAACTTTCTTTCTTCTATCCTTTCCCAGTCTTCTGCCTTTAGGAAAATATCATCCCTTTTTACAAGAGGATGGATTGTTGGATGAGCTTTCAGCTCTTCCTCACTTTTTATTGTATTCTTAAAGTCTTTTTCTATGTAATTGATGACTCCCATATACCCACTATAGCGGAAAAAAGCCTCTTCTGACTGTACACATGCCAAATATCCGAAAAAATTAGCCTCATCTTCATAGATGAATCCCTTTACATGAGCCAACTCATGGCACATTGTATAGGGTACGTTTACAACATACATTGTTTGATTATAAGTCGCTTCCATAGCAAAGGGGAAATAATAACCCATCATATATTGCTGACTTAAAAAATCTGAAAAATAAATTCCCTTTGGGTTAGGGTAATGCCCTTTAAGTCTTTGAAACTTTGTTCCCAGCTTTCTCATTTCTATCCTTGCCTGTTCTCCCATATTTCCATCATAGGTCAAGTCCCCCTTTGAATCTCTTTCCACTTCTTGGGACAATTCATTGATCTGCACTACTACATAATCCCGTAATTTCCTAAGCTCCTCATCCCCATATTTGCCTTTTCCTGCTAAATAGGTTTCTTCCAAAGGAGAAACATGATATAGAAGAGAACAATTTAATGTCATAACAAGACAGACAATAATCAAAACCCAAGTACAGCCTCTCAAATACTTTCCTGCCATCTGTCTTTTTTTCTTTTTTCCAAATATATAAAAAAATAGCATGATCCCAGATGTAAATAGAAGAAAAATGCCTATGGCAATCATAGCTTCTCCTACGGAAAAAGGAAGAATAGAAGTAAGCCCTCCATATGTTTTTCCTAACAGGGGAAAAACATATTGGACATACCAGTCACAGAAACGTTTGCTATACCACCCTAACACATTTAGGATTATTGCAGCAACTGCTAACATCCCTTTCATTTTCTTCCTCATATGCAGTTCCCCCTTTATTTATAGATAATTTTGGTATAATTTGCTAATTTTTATTCTAAAAATATTTTTTATTTAGTATATTTGTACAAGTTTACTATACTTGAATTTTATTATATTCACAATATTTCTAATACAAAAAAATAAAAATTATCATTTTATTCATAATTAAGACACAATTGGGAAATGACAAAATTACTCATTGATTTATCCACAATGACGTTATATAATTCACATAAATGTGCCTATTTAACATTTAAGGAGGAATATCCTATGATATCACTTTTAGGAAAATACATTTCCATTCTGCATAGGCAAGAGCAGAAGAGTCTTAACGTATCCTTGAAGCAATATGGTCTTGGCTATTCCAGCTATAATTTTCTTTTGTATATTTCTAAAAACGAAGGCTCCAGCCAAAAGGACATATGCCAGACATTAGCTATTAACGAGGCATTGGCTACAAGAACTATGAAAAAGCTGGAGCAAAAGGGATATATTATTCGTAAAAAGGAAGAAAATGACCAGCGTTCCTATGCCCTTTATCTAACTGAGCATGGAAGAGAAATCATTCCAAAACTCATTGATGCCGTCTATCAATGGTGGGAAGAGTTAACCTCAGATTTTGACGAAAATCAGTCTTCTCTTCTCATTGCCCAGCTTGAACAAATGACTGAAAAATCTTTAGAAATTGCCCAACATCATTCCTTGCAGTTCTAAAAGTCCCTATGGTATAATATTCCTAACAATTGCTACTGGTGTAGAACAAAAATCGGCTTCTATGGGTATACTTAGCCGACAGATTTTTAAGAAAAGGAGGAAGCATCATGAATTTACCAGACTTTGGAAACATGACCCTTATGGGATGGATTGTGCTCATAGCCATTATACTCATCTCCATCATATCCATTTATGTTGTGGAAGATGAAAAGAAAAAAGGAAGAAAAGTTCCTGGGCATATGTGTGCCGGATGCAAGGAAAACGGCATGGTACTTAATGCCAAGAAAGTGGAACCAGTTCCTATGGAAGAAGACTAGAAAGGTATATACTTATAATGTCTAAGATCAATATCATTTCCGGCTTTTTAGGAGCCGGCAAAACAACTTTTATCCAAAAACTTTTAAAGGAAGTATTTACAGGAGAAAAAATTGTCATTATAGAAAATGAATTTGGTGAAATTGGAATTGACGCAGGATTTTTGAAAAATGCTGGAGTTCAAATCACGGAAATGAATTCTGGATGTATTTGCTGTTCCCTCGTGGGGGATTTTGGTGCATCTCTAAAAGAAGTAAAGGAAAAATTCTCACCAGATCGTATTCTTATTGAGCCCTCAGGCGTCGGAAAGTTATCCGACGTCATAAAGGCTGTTCAAAATGTTCAAAAAGAAGTGGAACTTACATTCGATGGCTCGATTACTGTGGCTGATTCTACAAAATGCAAAATGTATATGAAAAATTTCGGAGAATTTTATAACAATCAAATAGAGTATGCTGATACCATTGTATTAAGCCGTACTCAAAACTTATCCCAGGAAAAGCTTGAAAAATGTGTTTCCATGATTCGGACAAAAAATAACAAGGCAAGTATCATTACAACTCCTTGGGAACAGCTCCAAGGCAGTCACCTTTTAGAAGCTATGGATAGAACTTCTTTTGAGGAAAAAGCACTAGCAGAGGAGCTTGCCCATTCTCATCGCAAAGAAAATTGTCCAGAATGCCAATGTGGACATGAACATGCTCACGAATGCGGACATCACCATGGACATGAACATGCTCACGAATGCGGACATCACCATGGACATGAGCATTCCCACGACTGCGGGCATCACCACGGACATGAACATTCCCACGACTGCGGACATCATCATGGACACGAGCATTCCCACGACTGCGGACATCATCATGGGCATGAACATGCTCACGACTGCGGGCATCACCATGGACACGAGCATCATCATGCAGAAGAAATTTTTACAAGCTGGGGACAAGAAACTGTTAAGAAATATTCCAAAGAAGAATTGTCTAAAATTTTGGCCTCCCTTTCAGAAGAGGACTATGGCATCGTCTTGCGGGCCAAAGGTATTTTACCAGATACAGAGGGGAATTGGATGTACTTTGATTTTGTTCCTGGAGATTATGAAATCCGTCAAGGTAAGCCAGACTATACGGGAAAAATCTGTGTTATTGGCTCTAAACTTCACACTGATGCTTTAACAGCATTATTCTCTCTTATTTCATAATTTTAGAAAGGATCACTTCCATGAAAGAGTTACCCATTTATATTTTGAATGGTTTTTTAGACAGCGGTAAAACTTCTTTTCTTAAAGACACTTTGGACAATGAAGAATTCTCCCAAGGACAGAATATTTTGCTCATTGTCTGCGAAGAAGGGGAAGAAGAGTATGAAGCAAATCTATTGAATCAATACAATATTCACTTGGAAATCGTTGATGGCAAAGAGAACTTTACAGTAGATTTCTTTAAGGAAAAAGAAAAAAAATATCATCCTGACTGTATTTTGCTGGAATACAATGGAATGTGGCAGTTAAAAGATTTTATGACTATGAAAATGCCAAGTCATTATGTGATCGTTCAAATTATTACTTTGGTAAACTCTTCTACCTTTGAGCTTTACTTAAATAATATGCGTTCTCTTATCATGGAGCAGTTTAAAACTTCTGATATGGTCATCTTTAACCGTTGCCATGAGGAAACTCCAAAATCTTCCTATCGCCGAACCGTTAAGGCTGTTAATCCCAGCGTTCAAGTTTTTTTTGAGAATGCTGATGGAAGCGAAGCAAAAGCTGAGGATATACTTCCCTTTGATTTGGATGAAGATATCATCCAAATTGAAGAGGAAGACTTTGGCATCTGGTACGTGGACTCTCTTGACTCCCCTGAAAAATATAAAGGAAAAACTGTAAATGTAAAAGGCCAAGCTTTTAAATCCTCTCGTTATCCCCAAGGATGTTTTGCCCTTTTTCGTTCTGCAATGACATGCTGCGCCGATGATATTGCCTCCATTGGTTTTCCCATTCGATGCAGCTCTAAAAATATGCAAATCTTCAATGATTTAAAATCTGGCCAGTGGATTCAAGTCACTGCAAAAATTGACCTTGGACCTGGAGGATTAATGCTCTTAGCAGAGGAAATAAATCCTTGTGAAAAAGCTGTACAGGAGCTTGTTTATTTTAATTAAACTAATAAAGTATTTTATTATTGTTCATGCATTCTCTTTTTATCTAAATATCATATCACAGAGTAGTTTAAAAGTTTAGTAATATAGTTATCTAGCATGGGAGAAGGGGCCATAAATGCCCCTTTTTCTTCGAAATACTTAATAAAAACGAAAATACTTTCACATTGTCAATACTTAAAATTAATAAAATACGATATTTTTTCTAAATTTTATTCTCCCAAATTGTTTATTTATACCTGTCCACTAATGTCAGGTTTCACAGCTTCTATTTATTCCTGTTTCTTGCCTCGGGAATATCCAAGGCATATTATTGTCCATAGTGCAGGAATCACTCCATAGCCAGCATTTACCTTTCCACGATTAGTAATGACGTAAATGCCTCCAACAAATGTTAGTATTAAAAATATAATTCCCAAAATAAAAGCTATCCTTTTCATAGCTATACCTCATCATTCTCATTTTCCCATCTATTAAAAAGACAATCTAAAAATCATTCCATCCATTAGTTTTTAAAAAATGTAAAATAATATTGGGTCAGATATTATAAAAGCTGTCACCACAGTTGCTACTTTTAATCTTCCAATATCCCCCATAAAAACACCTATGTTTCCCTTTCTTTATCTGTAGGAAGCTTTGGTAAGTTCCAGCGGTAATGCACTGCCAAATAGCGGATTCCTATAACAACTATTCCTGCCCCTGCCATTGCCTCCACATTTCCAACTGTCCTATGAAGAAGGACGCAGACAAAAGCTCCTACAATAGAGGCACAGGCATAAATATGTTTTACAAAAATATAAGGCGGCACACCAGCCATCATATCTCTTAGCAATCCTCCTCCCACTCCTGTTATTGTTCCAACAAAAACAAGAAGGAATTCATTTTCCCCATACCCACAGCTCATCCCTGTATTTACCCCCACCACTGTAAAAACAGCCAGGCCCACTGTGTCCATAATAAGCATTGCCTTATCATAATGAGACCGAATCCTTCCTTTAATCCACTCACCCTTCCAATAAAATAACAAAAAGGTTACACTGGAAACAAGAATAGCCACCTGGGCATAAACAGCATGTATAAATACATTAGGTGGAATCACCCCCAGTATTACATCCCTAATCATCCCCCCTCCACAGGCAGTAACTACCCCAAGAACTCCTACCCCAAAAATATCCATCTTTCTTCCTATGGCAACCATAGCTCCTGATGAGGCAAAGGCAACTGTGCCTACTAGCTCCATTAGAAAGATAAGGAAATTTTGATAATCCATATTCTATACCTATTCCTTCCTACTTTTCCCAAATTCTCTTTATATTTTCATCATATCACAATTGTTTCCTATATTCCATGTATATACTAATATTGTTTATTTGACAAAAATACAAGCTCCATATAGAATAGAAATGTATAAAATAAACACTGGATATTCCCGTTTTGAAAGGAGATATTTTTGAAAGAGACATTATTATTTTTTAATTTTCCAGATAAAAATCAGTGGATGCGTTTGCAGCAGGCTCTTCTTCCTTTAAAGTTACGCATAAAAAAAGTTCCAAGAGAAGACTATGAAAAACCAGTAGGCTATTTAGCAGGCCAAAAGGAGCTTCCCTGTCCTTCAAAGAGCTATGAAGGAGATGAACTGGATGCTCCCATGCTTGTCATGGTTGGTTTGGACAGGTTTAAAATGGATGCTGTTCTTTCCTGTCTTAGAAGTCCTAAAATGCCCAAGATTGATTACAAAGCAGTCCTCACTCCTACGAATCAAACCTGGTCTGTTCTCCAACTGTTTGAAGAATTAAAAAAGGAACACATTCAAATGCATATAAAAAATCCTGCCTCAAAAAACTTATAAACTTTTCTTTTCCTTTCAGGTAACTTATGATCTCACATTGTCAGTAATTGACTTTCTACAGATTAGCCTTTTTACTAAAACCTAACAGAATACTTCTCTCCACCTAATTTGAATACTATGGATCATCCATGTCAAGAGTCTTTGCATCATAGAATACTGTTCCTTTTTCCTCAGAAAATCTTTTTTAATTACCTTCGTTTTTTTATCTAAGACTTCCCTTTATTTTCCACTCCCTGCATAGCAGGGCTTTTTTACTGTGGCACTATAAATAAAAACCAAAACTGTAAGCTTTTTCCTTTTTACTATTCATTATCATGAACTGTTTTGACAGAAATATTGGATTCTCTACAATTGTTATTGTAGTTCTTTTGATTTCATAGTATAATTCAATAATGTGATATTTTATCCTCCCAGTGATGGTCAGCACTTTTGTAAGGTAATTTCTACGTATTTATATACCAAAGGTTAGTACTGGAAAGTTCATAAGGAAAAATTTATGACATTTCCTACAAATATATTTAATTTAAGAAAGGACTGTAAAAAATGAAAAAGAAACTACTTTCGCTTTTTCTTGCCTCTGCCATGGTTATTTCCATGGCTGCCTGTGGGAATAACGGCGTAACAACCAACAATGCTCCCGAAAATACTGGAGCTGACAATGAAGAGGTAGGGGATAACTCCCAGGAAACACAGGAACAGGAGGGAACCAAGCCTAACGCCCCTAGTGGACAGCTCGTTATTGGCTCCACCACAGACTTAAAATCCGACTTCCTCCCTGGATGGAGTAATGACGCACAAAATCAGGCTTGTTATCTTCTCTTATTTGACCAAGGATATAGCACTGTCCAGTATACTAAAGAAGGGGAGTTTGTATTTAATCCCACTGTGGTAAAATCCCATGAGGAAACAGAAAATCCTGACGGTTCTAAAACATTTACCGTTACTATTCAAGATGGCCTAACTTATAACGAAGGAACTCCTATTACTGCCAAAGACTATGTTTTTCAAGCCCTTCTCGTCAGTTCCCCTGAAATGGGTGCTGTAGATGGCTTTAGTTCTGACGGTTATATATATGTATATGAAGGATATGAGGAGTACAACTCTGGCCAGACTAAAAATTTTAAAGGTGTCCGACTTGTTGACGACATGACCTACTCTGTCACTGTGAAAGCAGATGAACTGCCTTTCCACTATGATATATATTATGCCGGTTTAGTGCCTTATCCAATTTCTGTCATTTCACCTGGGTGCACTGTGGAAGATTCTGAGGATGGAGCCACTATTACAGGAGAATTTACTTCCGATGTTTTACAAGAAACAGTGAACAACCCTCAGACTGGCTACCGTTACCGCCCATTAGTAACTGCAGGACCTTATCAATTTGAGAGCTATGACACAACGACAAAACAGGGAGTACTCACAGTAAACCCTGCCTTTTTAGGAGATTACAAAGGAGTCAAGCCTCTCATTGAAAAAATCATACTAAAGACAGTAACTTCTGCAACGTCCATTGATGAACTGCGGGCAGGAACTGTTGATCTCTTATCAGGTGTCAGTGGTGGAACAGAAATTAATGCAGGTCTGGACTTAGTCGACGAAGGAATCGCTCAGAAGGCCGTCTACCTGCGGGCAGGATATGGAAAAATTGCCTTTGACTGCTCTGTCTTTCCTGTTGATTCTGTCAATGTCCGTCAAGCAATTTCCTATATTATTGATAAAGATGAATTTGTCAGACAATATACTGGGGGCTACGGAAAAAGTGTTTATAGTTTTTACGGCCTTTCCCAATGGGAAGCTATTGAAAATGCCGACTGGATTGAAAGTGAACTAAATCACTATGATGTAGATGTGGAAAAAGCAAAATCTCTTCTTGCAGAAGATGGATGGACTTTCAATAAGGATGGGGAAGAATATAAAGATGGAGACGGAACCCGCTACAAACGTTTAGAGGACGGAACCTTGGCTCCTTTGACCATTAATTGGGCCAACACCCCTAACAATCCTGTTTCCACCTTATTAAGTTCTGTTCTTCCTGATGCCATGACAGAAATTGGAATGGAATTAAACCCTACGACAATAGAATTTGGTGTTTTGACAGAAAGTATTATGCACAGAACCGATGTGCAATATCATATGTACAATTTAGCAACAGGATTTTCTTCTGCCCACTCTCCTTGGTATTATTTCTCCATGGATGACGATAGAATGGGTCTATACAATCAAAACTGGATAAAGGACGAAGATTTGGCAAAAACATCCTGGGCTATGAAATCTATCCCCTATGAAGATAAAGAAGGATGGGTAGAAGCATGGAAGGAATTCATAAAAACCTGGAATGAAAAACTTCCTGACATTCCTTTGTATTCTGACCAATACCATGATTTCTTTACCAATAAGCTAAAAGGGTATGAGCCAGATGGCTTGTGGGATTGGCGCTACGCAATTATAGATGCTTACATTCAAGAATAGGTCTCTGAATATAAACATACTATAATACAGCATGAAGATAGGGTCTCTTTTACCCTATCTTTTGTTGTATACACATTTTTTCATTTTTTAGGAGGTGTGATTATTAATGGCGACAGTCCAATACTTTGTGAAACGTCTTTTTTATATTATTATTGTGTTTTTTTTCGTGTCCATTATTATGTTTTTCATTTATAAATCAGTTCCTGGAGATCCAGTGCGCATGATGCTTGGAAACAATATTACAAATCCACAAGTCTACCAGCAGCAGTATGACTCTATGAGGGAAAGTTTAGGATTGGACAAGTCCCTCCCTATCCAATATATAAGCTGGATTAGCAAGATGCTCACTGGTAATTTTGGCTTCTCTATCCAATACCGCCAAGATGTCATTCGAATTGTTGCTGCCCCTTTGAAAAATACAGTGACTCTCAATTTATTTAGCATGTTTTTTGTATTTCTCATTTCCATTCCTCTTGGAATCCTTACTGGTGTAAAGCATAATTCTGTTCTGGATAACACTGTGCAGGTAGGCACTATAGTAGGCTATAGCCTTCCTACTTTTGTTATTGCTCTCCTTGCTATTTTTCTCTTTGCCATCGTCTTTCCCCTATTTCCCATCAGCGGAGTAAATACCCCTGGCTTTACGGGAACAGGAATGGAAAAGGCATTGGATACATTACATCATATGTTCCTTCCCATGCTTGTCATGGTATTAGGAGGTGTGGGCAGTGTTGTCCGCTATGTGAGAGCTGCTATGATTGACGTACTGCGCATGGACTATATAAGAACGGCAAGGGCTAAAGGGCTGCGGGAACAAGTTGTTATCTATGTCCATGCCTTTCGCAACGCCTTAATTCCCATTGTTACCATTATGACTGGCTGGCTCATTTCTGTCTTTGGCGGCTCTGTTGTCATTGAATCTATTTTCCTCTGGAACGGAATTGGAAAAATGATGATTGACGCTTTGAACCAAAGGGATTTTTCCGTTGTCCTCACTATGCAAATGTTCTATGTTGTCCTCACTTTGGCTGGCAACGTTATTATGGACATTGGTTACTGTATGGTAGATCCAAGAGTAAAGCTGACAAACTGACAGGAGGTAAAAAAATGAGCAAACAGACTAAAAGCAGCTTTTTTCTAATGTTAAAGCGTATGCTTTTTGGAAGTAAACACTCTTCCCCTAAAGATATATTTTCTGAAGAACAAATTCAAAGTCCTGGCATTACTGTATTGAAAACCTTTGTTTCCAACAAAATCGCTATGTTTGGAGTCATCTGCTTTCTAATACTTTTTCTATCCTGTATGATACTCCCTATTTTTTTTCCTATAGACAACTCTTATCAGGATGTTACCCAGATGAACGTGGCTCCAGGTTTTGACATGCTTTCTGTTCCAAAAGCCCTTTCTGGCAATGCTAAGCAAATAGCTGGAGGCAGTACTTTTGGTGTGGGAATTGATAAAGAAGGATATATTTATGAGTGGGGACGTTTTCCAAATCAAAAACTTAAAAATCTTCCTAAAGATATGGGGAAAGTTGTTCAAGTATCCGCAGGGCTTGACCATATTCTGGCCCTGGATGAAAAGGGGCAGCTTTTCACATGGGGGAATGATCGGTTTATGTTAGGAGATATTTCCTTGGATTTATTAGGAGCCACAGACATTAAGCAAATTATGGCTGGTTACCAGCTTTCCCTTGTTCTTCGGGAAAACGGAAGACTTTATACTTGGGGAAATGAAAACTTAGTCAGAGTGTCTATTCCTCAAGAAGTACAAGGCAATATTGATAAATTTGTATCCAACACAGGACTTGTCATTGTTTTGACGAAAGATGGACATATCGTCCCCCTTTCCAATAATACAAGTGCCTTCCATAACATTCCCCAGGAAGTACAAGGCAATGCTGTGGATATTGCCTTAACAGACAGGGCAGGAGCCGCATTAACCTCCCAGGGAATTATTTATACATGGGGTTCTGATTCCTATGGTCTTTTAAATGTTCCTGAAGAAATCCAAGGCAGAGTGAAAGAACTTAGCGGTGGCCGTTACCACTTTGTAGCCTTGCTGGATGATGGCTCTTTAGCTGCCTGGGGAGATAAAACCTTTGGCCAGACAGATGTTCCTTCTGGCACTGGATTTACTTCTATTTCTTCTGGTTATTTCCAAAACTATGCCATTACAGAAAGTGGGAAGGTGGAAAAGTGGGGATTAGAAGGCTATCTTATGGGAACCGACGACTTTGGGAGAGATATTTTTCGCCGCCTGTTAGCTGGAGGGAGAATGACTATGACGATTGGCGCCATTTCTGTCATTATTTCTACGACGATTGGTATTCTTGTAGGAGGAATTGCCGGTTATTATGGGGGGAAAATAGATAATCTTCTTATGCGTCTTACAGAGATAGTCTCTTCCATTCCCTTTCTCCCTTTTGCCATTATTTTATCTGCCGTGTTAGGAAGTAAAATTACAGAAGCCCAGCGTATCTCTCTTATTATGGTTATTCTTGGAATACTTACCTGGCCTCCTTTAGCCCGCCTTGTACGAGGACAGGTCCTTGCAGAACGAGAGCAGGAATTTATTATCGCTGCCAAAGCTATTGGTGTGAAAGAAACGGGAATTATTTTTCGCTATATTCTGCCCAATGTTATTACAGTCATTATTGTAAATGCAACTCTTGACTTTGCCACATGTATGTTGACAGAATCTTCCCTCTCCTTCCTAGGTTTTGGCGTTGTAGAACCAAATCCTACTTGGGGCAATATGCTGAATACAGCCAAAAGCTCAAAGGTCATTGGCGAACTTTGGTGGAGATGGGTGTTCCCTTCTATCTCTTTAGGACTTTGCACCATTAGTATTAACTGTATTGGCGATGGCCTTCGAGATGCAATCGATCCAAAATCAAATGAACGATAGGAGGCAGACAAATGGCATTATTAGAAATATCTCATCTTCATACT
>CANOLZ010000013.1 GCA_947567075.1 uncultured bacterium | reverse complement strand
AGTATCAGTAAGAAGCTATTCTACACTGATAAATATTTTATTAATTATAGGGTTTGTTATTTTTGAAAAGAGAAAAAAAGAAAATAAGATAGTATCATACGAAAAGAGGGGGGACAAGTAGGGATGTTTCTTAGGGGAGCATGATTATATTTAACAGATGCTTGTAATCTAAATTGTATATTTATACATGTATTTCATCAGACACAATAAAATGGATTGGGACAGTTTTATGACCTTAACAAAGTATGGAATACAGATTTATTATGTTACTACTCAAAAAGAAACGTATTTTAGAGAAATAGGTACATATTGTAGATTGTTCATATGAGAAGGGTGTAATGCACATCAGCAAAATTATGCCATTGAATAGTTTAGTGAGGATATAATTTAAAATAATAAAAACGAATTTTCTAGGACACGAATGTGGATCGTTGCATACCAAAGTTTTAAAGCTGTATTAAATTAGTTTGCATTTTCCTTTCTTTGCTTTATGGGGATGATAGATCTAGGCGTATTATATGATTTTGGTTAGTTATTCATATAATTAGACTACATAGAACCTTAATTAAGGTGTTAAAGGGAAAGGTGTTGTGTAAATAAAATAGAGAAGATTGTATATGGGTAGCCAAATGATGAAAAATACCATTTAACAGACTTTCCTGGCAGGAAATATATTAAGTAGATTCAGAGTCCTGCATGATAGAAAAACAGTTCCCTTTAGAGAATGTTTAGAGAGTTCTATGTTATTATGAATAATACACTAGTACTGACGAATAAGAAAAAGAGACTTAGTGAAAAACATTAGAGTAAAGAGAGGAAGCTGAAGATGAAGGGAAAGTACAAAGTGTCTATAGTAGTTCTGATACTTATGATGTTGTCAATAGGATGTGTAAAGAAGGAGACAGCAAAGACCAGTGACAGTACTCTTTTATTAGAAGATCATAAGGAGGAAAATAAATCAGAGAATGTAGAACAGATAAGTCTGGATGGGGATAGCAAAGTAGATATAGGCAGGGAAACAACAGGTATTTCAAAGGAAAGAGAGAGTAGTGAAAATAGGGAATTGCTTTTTATAGGTGGAAAAGTGAGAAGTGTTTTGGAGAATTCTTTCGTAATTAGCCGTACTTTGTGGGAGGAGTCTAAAGATGGACAGGGGGCAATGGTTGTGATTCCAGAGGCAGGAAGCCCGGAAGAAGAATTGACGGCTATACAGCCTGTGAATTCAGCTGTATTTGAGAGATGGACAATACAGGAAGGCGGTGCAGATATTATAAAAGAGGAAGCCTCTTTTTCGGAGATTCAAGAAGGTGTTGCATTAGAAGCATATGGGTACTTTGACAAGGAGGAGTTTATGGCAGAGAAGGTGATTATTGAAATTTATGAGTAAAAGACCATATATTTTGTAACAGGGGTGACTGCTTTCAAATGGGGATTTTGACTATGTCCCATAAAATATACTCCTTCATCCAAGGAGGCGCTTTTAAATTTTATCTGTTTACTATAAGGGAGAGTTTATTACTGTATCTATTGAAAATTTATAGGTTTAAGAGTTGACCTTTATCAGATAGATATTGGTAAGTCATTGGTTTCAAGGAATATTTACTGTTTGTATTTTTTGGAATAGAGAGGATAATTTTTCAAAACCTTATCTTCTTTATTTTAATGTTACAAGTTTTATTTTTATGAAGAATAGTTAATGCTTGCTTAGCAGAGATGATGAATGGATAAAAAGAGATTATTTTTATTTAGTTCAGTGAGGATGAAAGTAAACAATTCAAGGAAAAATGTCAAGATCAAAGGAATCCATACCAGTCAATAGAAAAGGGTATGGACAGATATAAGGAGATAATATATTATGGGAGAGTGAAAGCTCTTTTATATGCTTCTGCTACTTCGCACAAATGCAGGGGGTGCTATAATACAAGCATACAAATCAGCATATTTGAATTTGGAGGGATAATATGGAAAGACCTATTACAACATTGTTTATGCTTATGTCTGTTGATGGGAAAATAAGTACTGGTGCAACAGATGACTTAGATGTAGATAAAGATTTTCCTAAAATTAAGGGTGTTAATGAGGGCTTACACCAATATTACGAAATAGAGCAGACAACAGATTTGTGGTCTTTCAACTCAGGCAGAGTACAAGAAAAAATGGGTGTAAATAAAAAGGAAATGCCAAAGAAAACACCAGTTTCCTTTGTCGTAATTGATAATGAGCATTTAAATGAAAATGATATACATTATTTTTGTGCATTGTCAAAGGAGTTTGTATTAATTACGATGAATACTAAACATCCTGCATTTAACGTAGAAGAAGAAAATCTTCATATTATATATCAAAATGAATTATCCTTAAAAAATGCACTTATAAAACTCAAATCGGTATATGGTTGTGAGAGAATAACTATTCAGACTGGAGGAACACTAAATAGTTTGTTTCTCCGGGAAAAGCTATTTGACTATATTGATATTGTTGTTGCCCCTATTTTGATTGGTGGTAAAGATACATCCACTTTAATGGATGGAAAATCTTTATTATCAGAAAGCGAGTTATCAAAATTAGGTGTGTTAAAATTGCAAGAATGTGTTGTTTTGGAGGACTCATATCTTAGGTTACGCTATAAGGTAATTCATTGATAACCCCCATTTTGTGTAAGGGTTTGGGACATTCCCAACAAGCAAAAATCTCTGTAACTACCGCAGACAGAAACAAATAGTTTTATGGAAAAGGTATCTCTCTCCTATGTTTGTTTTTCTTTCCTACACCGCCAAAAAATTGAAGCTGCCAAAAATGGGCGTAAAAAAACAGGAACCCTTTTTTGATTTCCTGTTTCGTTGTGCTGCCATAGTGCAGCAGGTTATTTAATTTTCTGTTGACTGCAATTTACAAGGAGAAAGTTACTTTTCTAATAATTTCAAAAACTTTTTGTCATTCATCTGCTCATTTGTAATATAACTGCCATCTAAAAACAATGCATAAGTTGTAATTGGCGTTGGAGCATTTTGTGCGTCTTCTTTGTTTTGTAAATGAATGGACTTAAATTTTATAGATTTCTCTTTTGCAATGTTTTCAATTACAGGAACATATTTTGCATTAAACGGGCACTGGTTGGTATAATACAAGACATATCCCATTTCATCAACATGAGGGTGTTTCCCACATTCTTTAAATTTTGGCAATAAAGCATTTTCTGTAAAAGGTAAATACCATAACTGAATGCCGTTATCTCCTTCATCACTAATGGAAAAACCTTTGTATTTCAAGAATTTAGGGTCAGACAGAAATGGTTTTTTCCTTGCGGCAGATAATATGCATAGTCCTCTTTTCCCCTTTTTTTTGCTATCTTCAATACAAGTATTAAGTAGTTCTGTTGAATAACCATGTCCTTTGAAAGAACCAGCTACCCATAAACAGTTAATATACATATAGCCATCAGCAATAATGGGATTCCATGCATTTTCAGCAGGTATATATTCAATAAAACACTTTCCTCGCTGTTCACTTTTTAAGAAAACTAAACCATCATCAAAACGTTCTTTTAGCCAAATTTTTTTTGAGGAAACTTGAATATCTTTATTGTTTGAAATTGCACAACATATATGTTCTTTTTCTATATTCTCATGTGTTAATTTAATATATTTCATAAGGATACCTCCATAGACTTTATTTGTCCGGCTTTGTTCTTTTTTTCTAAAAAATGAAAGAGATTTTTTTACTCCCTGTTTAAAAAAAGGAAACTTAAACAGTACAAAAATAAGACGATTTTATAATGCTTCTATACCTGCACCTATATGTCCCTTTACAATAGGGGCAATGATTCGTTTTTCAAACTATTCAAGCATGATTTTTCTTGTTTCTTCTTCATGCGTATTTGGGTTTGATGCAGCCATATTTGGCATACATACTTCAGTCATTTCTTCTATACAGTTCATTAGTATCTCCCAGGGGCATATCTTGGCGCTGACAAAATTCAAATGTGTATATAGTTTATGTATAGTGATATTGTTATGGTATTTAGTATAACACACATATCTTGACACCTTTTGTCAAGGTTTTTTAATAAATTGCTTGTCCTTGTTTAGCTAATACATTTTTTAAATACGTTGATTCAATTATTTTAACTTGTGTCCCAAAAGAAAGCAGATAACCAATAAGCCATGTATCAACAGGCATTTGAGTACAAATTTGGGGGTATGTTTGCTGTAAACTATTTTTTGCTCAGGGTATAGTCTTGGCATAAAGGTATTCTCTAATAATTCCAACTCTAATATGGGATTTAGTTTGAATATGCAAAAATCCTGCTTTTTAGTGCAAAACCCTTTCAAATACCATTCTTTTGACTTATAAGATATTTTTAATGACTGAATGATTCGTTTGCTTCTTTTAATATTTCAAATTTTGAGTTATCATAAGCATATTTTCCTCAACGTGAAAAATCTACTTCAAGCCAATTTCTTATATTTACATTAAAAAGCGCTGATTACTTTGTTAGCATTTCTTTTCCATTAGGATAACCTGTAGGGGACATACTTTGTATTACCGTCAATATTTCCTGTTTTTCGTTTTCAGATAATATTGCTCTGTCCAAAATAAAATTCTGTAATAAGTATATACCGCCATTTCTTACTGGTTCGGCATAGATTGGGATGCCTACACTGATTAGTAACTCTACATCACGGTAAATCGTTCTTGGAGAAACTTCAAATTCAGCTGTTAATTGGGGAGCCGTAGTATGTTCTTTGTCTAAAAGATAAAAAAATTTTGAATAAGCGACAATCAGATATCAATCCACCTCCAAAATAAGAATACCATAAAAATCTTGATATGGATTGACAAGTTTCAATATTTTTTATGATATATGAAATGTATTCCGCACTAGACGGCATTTTGGCATTTATGAAACGGTTTTTCTCTGCTTTCATGAGACTTTGTATTTTTGTTCCACATTATTTGTCAACATGATTAGGAATGATTTATCTGTAAAGGGAGCTTACAAAATGAAGAATGGATTCCAATAGTTCTTTCTTTGGGTAATATACTTGGAATAAAAGCCAGCAGTGGGAATAATACAAATGTATCTTATATGGCAGAGAAACAAACAGAGATTTATATTCTGATTGCTAATTTAACCTGACTAGACAATGTTGTAGGTGAAGATAATAAGGAAGTAATTCAGTCTGCACTTTTTATTATGAATTGCAATAAATATTTTTTTATTATTTTACTTGACAAAGTAATGCCTATATAATATCTTTTGTTTACCACTTTTAGAGTTACAATTATTATCATTTAATAATTTAGAAATTTCTACCCTTAAATTATTTAATCTCCATAGAGAACTAATGGAGGAATATAATATATTAGATGAATATGAGCTGCAAAACTTAATGAAGAAAAATGAAGATAAACTTATATCGTATAATATAACATTAAGTCGTATGCCTTTTATAACAATAGACATTGCTGATAGAGAACAACAAGTTATTAAATTACTCTATAAAACTGCTCCAATAGAATTTACTGCTCTTTGTGATATTTATGAAGAAGGGTTTTGGGTGAAAAGTGAGACAGCTTGCGCTAATTTTATACAATACATAAATAAGTATTACGAGAAAGGCATATTCTCCATTGATTATATAGTGATGTCAAAGGATGAATATAAATTATTGGTGAATTAGTTAATAGAAGATTTATATTTTATAGAAGATATATGAAATATGTAGAAAAAATTAATCCTTATAATCTTAAGACAAAGGGTTTCAAAGTATACGTAAATTGTATCATTAGGGATATTTATTCAAGTTTAGAAGATTATTTTAGACAGCTGCTTACAAGGCAAGATAGGATCGATTTAAATTTGTATGATAAAAGGATAATGCACAATAGTGTTTTTCCTTTTGCATTAGAAGAATTAAGAGCAAATTTTGATCAGGAGGAGTCTTTTACAATAAAATCCATGAGAAGAAAGGGGTTTACAAATTTCTTTGGGCGTATGGATAGACAATTTAAAATAACAGAGTTTTTTCAATTTTTGATGAAAGGCTTTAAAAAAATGGATATACGTAAATTCATAGATTATATTGACGGAGGCTATGGAATAAAGTATGATAAGAAAAAACTTACGTATCTTATTAGTTAGGGAGGAATGTACTACGATTCCACAATGAAAAAGATATATTTGAACAAAGAAGAATATTATGAGGATATTTAAAATAGGAAAAAAGAAAGAATTTGGGAATGCATATGAATATTATTTTAGAAGATTTAGAAGAAAAGAATATAGAGATTGTATTATTTCCAGGTGGAATGGACAATAGAGTAATTCCTAAAGCTTCTGATGATAATGACAAAATGTGCATTGTGAAGAATAGCTATAGTTTATTCTTCCTGGAAAAGATACAGTTGTATTTGATTCTGTAATTTTCAAAGAATTATTCTAAATTCCTGGAAGGTTGACAGAAAAACAAATAAGGGAGAGCTGGTATTTTTGAAGATAATGATTCCATAATGAAAGACAATAAATTTACTCTCTTTGGGAATGATATATCCGCCACAATGAACCTGTAAATATATAATTTTCATGTATATAAAACAAAATTATCAGACATTAGGAAGTGAAACATTTTCATTATTTTTCATGAATTAAAATAAGCAGTCAAAGGGAGTGATATATTCATATTTAGATTGACAAAGTTTGGGAGGTTATGTACATGCTAAAAAAAATAAATATTGTCTTAAACTTAATAATAAGTTCATTTATTGGAGTTTTTGTAGGACAGGGAATCTATATATTTTACGATTACAAGACCCATCCCAGTTTATATGAAATGCAGTCAGCTCCATGGTACACAAGTGTTTTAGTTTATGGTATTATCACGATTCTTGTTTTAATAACTGCTATTAGTATAAAACGGATTATACAAAGAAAGTTAAAAGGACGGTAATCTTTAGGCTGCCTAAACTGTGCAGACAATATAAAAATGTATGAATATTTTTAAATTTTTAAAATAACAATGCCATAAAAGAGGGATAAATAGAGAGAGGGTCATCTCTTATAACCTATGTCCTCCAAGTCATAGCTCTAATGACAGAAGAGGAAGAAAAGGAGGAACATAAGAAGAGAGGAAATGGAAAACGCAAAGTTTTAGGAGACATCCTATGCTCATATAAACTTGATATACTCATTATATGTAAATGAATATAGGAGAAAGAGGTGAATTTTATGAAACACAAAGATTACTATGATGACCAATATATTGAAGATTTCTCCAAAAAGCTATCATCTGTAATGACTGATTTTGACGAAAAAGCATTTGTCCATCAACTTCTTGGACAGCTAGATAACAAAGAGTTATTCGCCCGTTTCGATTCCATTGTGGATGCTATGGAACAGAGTATGGGGAAGAATTATTCAAAAAATATACAAGGATTTTATCATATTCTTGGCCCAGAATTAAAAGGTTCAAAAGGAATGTTTCAATTTGGATGGTGGCTGTGGCCAATTAGCCGATATGTGGAACGACATGGAAATGAAGATTTTGCCTTGTCTTTGTCCTTTTTAAAGGAACTGACAAAGCGGTTTACAGGGGAATACGCTGTCCGGCCTTTGTTAAAGGAACATTCCAAAGAAATAATGGACGAATTGATTATTTGGACAAAAGATAAAAACGTCCATGTACGGAGGCTTGCAAGTGAGGGGGTAAGAATTCGACTGCCCTGGTCTCAAAAGCTTTTTGTTGCATTGGATGAATTTGAAAGATATACAGAAATTCTTACTAATTTAAAAGATGATCCAGAAAAATTTGTACAAAAAAGTGTTGGAAATAATCTTAACGATTTATACAAGGAGGCTCCAAAAAAGGCTGAGTTTATTATTGAAAAGTGGAAAGAATCTGGTCACAGCAAGGCGCAGGACTGGATTATAAAACATGGCATGAGAAACAAAAAATAGGATTTTACTTACGCTATAGGGCCAAATAAAGTCTTTTAAACAGCTAAGGAAAAATATTAGACAAGTATGCTTTACCTAACATCATTATAAAGAATAGCATTTTACCCTTTACCTTGGAATAGATAAAGGGTAAAATATATTGTGTTAATAGAAGATGAACAGGAGGGCCTTCCATGGCTAAAACCCATTTTATTTGTCCCATTGTTAAATGGGTTGGGGGGAAAAGACAATTATTACCAGAAATAATGCCTTTTATCAATAAGAAATGTTCCACATATGTGGAGCCATTTGTGGGGGGAGGGGCTGTTTTTTTTGAGCTTCAGCCTAAAAAGGCAATTATAAATGATTTTAACAATGAATTGATCAATGTGTACATGGTCATAAGGGATCATGCACAAGAGCTGATTCAACAATTGGAAAAACATAAAAGTTGTCATTCAGAGGAGTATTTTTATACGGTTCGTTCTCTAGATCGACTAGAGGAATATAAGGAAATGTCCCATGTGGAAAAGGCTGCAAGAATTATTTATTTAAATAAGACATGCTATAATGGCTTATACAGGGTAAACTCTGCAGGACAATTTAATTCTCCATACGGAAAATATAAAAATCCCAATATTGTAAATGAAACATTAATAAGGGGAATGTCGAAATATTTGAGGTCCAATAATATTACTATTCGACAGGGAGACTATAAAGATGTATTAAAGGGGTTGAGAAGAGGAGCTTTTGTATATTTGGATCCTCCCTACATGCCTATATCTTCCTCCTCTTCCTTTACAGGATACACAGAAAATGGATTTTCTTATGAACAACAAGTCATGTTGAAAGAGGAATGTGATAAATTGAGGGAAAAAGGAATAGCATTTTTACAGTCAAATTCCCATTGCGAGGAAATAAAGGAATTATACAAAGAATATAAAGTAAAGACCGTTCAGGCAAAAAGGAGCATTAACAGCAGGGGGGATAAGCGGGGAGAAATAAAAGAGGTATTGATTTACTATGCACCAGAAAAATAATATATCAGCAAATGAGGCATGGAAGGCGCTGATTGAAAAATATCATATATTAGATGAAATTCAGAAAAAAGGATGTTTTCACATAAATGCCAGCCAGATAAAAGAATTTAAAGAGCCAAGACTGATGGCAAAGTGGGATAGTACGGATGCTCTGCCTGAGGTGTTTCGAAAAAATAAGATCAATATACTTCCAAATAGCCGCAGTTCCTATGTTCTTGGAGACTTCCTTCTCTATGAAAAGATACCAGAATTAAAGGAACATGTCACACAAATGGAGCATGTGGAAATTCCCCAATATGAATCGATTGATATAAAGAATATTCACTCAGAGGCAGCAGCTATGAATGTCCTAGCTTTATCTGGCATGTTGGACGACTTTTTGCAGACTGATGAGAACGTTTCAACCTTTCATGGGCGTATGGGAACGGGAATCTTTGAATTTCAGGTGAATACATATAGAAATACGAAAAGAAGAATACACGTAAAGAATGCCCAATGTGAGATCGATGGGGGATTTGAAAACCCTAGTTCCATTATTATTATGGAGGCAAAAAATGTCATCCATGAAGACTTCCATATCCGCCAGCTATATTATCCATATCGATTGTGGAAGACAAAGGTTAAAAAGCCTATTCGACTTGTATTTTCAGTGTATTCTAACATGATATACCGATTGTTTGAGTATGGATTTAGAGAATTAGAGGACTATTCATCTATAGAGCTCATAAAGGCAAAAAATTATTCCTTGGAGGATACGAGAATCACATGGGAGGAGCTTATAGATATTCGAAGGAAAACAAAACAAAAAACAAAGGACAACATGGATGAGACAAAGATTCCTTTTATACAGGCCAATTCTATGGATAGAATTATTTCATTATTAGAAAATATATACGAAAATCCAATGACTCTCCAACAAATAGCAGAATTCATGGATTTTGAACAAAGACAATCCGATTATTATTATAATGCTGGAAAGTACTTAGGCTTGTTTGAGAAAACAACAGATGACAGGCAGATTGTTGTCTCTCTCACATCTTTGGGGACAAAGGTGTTTCAGTTAAATTATAAACAACGTCAGTTGAAACTAGTGGAACTTATTTTGGAACATGAAATTTTCATATATTTTTTTGACTATATGACAAAAACAGGAACAATGCCAGACAAAGATCATATTGCAAAAAAGATGAGAGAATTAAAGGTGTGTAAGGAGGGGCAAATTGTCCGCAGGGCCAGTTCCGTTTTAGGATGGTTGAAGTGGATAGATCATTTGACAAAATTGTAATAGGAGAGAAAAATGGTTTTTAAAATGTCCATCATCCCAAAGGATAATATGGACGTTTTATTTATCATCCTATTTTTGTGGGGCATTCAAAGAAGGAATTAGGACAGGAGGGGAATAAGAATGAAAAAAATAAAAATATTTCTATGCTGTCTAGTAGGAGCGCTGGGAGCTGCCTATTGTATTTTTTTTGCCATCACTTATGAAGACAAATATATTTATTATGAGCTGGAGAATTTGGACACAGCACAAAGGAAAACAATAGAAAGCATTTTGGATAAAAAGATTCCTGAATCAGTGATTATAAGAAGCCTTGCAGTTTACCCAACCTTTGTCCCAGATATGCATGAAAAGTGTATTCTTTTATCTTACTTTGATGCAAGAAAAAATGACATAACAGGATTAATATTGGAAAATGGAGTGGAACATAGAGAGAAGTACATAACTATCCTTGTTATTCAGTTTATGGCTGTTTTGGCAATAATGGGTTTATGTCTCCTTCCCTATAAGAAAATATACAAAAAGTTTGACGGCTTATGACGGGACAGCGTTGCCAAAAATAAGGAAAAATGCTATGATACTAGATAAAGAATTTGAGTGTCCCTTAAAGGGAGCAGATGGGAGTTAAAATGAAAAAAATAATGATAACAGGATGCAATGGACAGCTGGGAAGGGCAATTAATGAGATTTATAAGGGGGATATCCATTTTTCCTTATTGAATACAGATGTGGAACAATTAGATATTACAAAAATAGATGATGTCATGGCTTATGTGAGAGGTGAGAAGCCAGATGTTATTGTAAACTGTGCTGCCCATACAGGGGTAGATGCCTGTGAGACAGAAGAGGACAAGGCATATAAAATCAATGCTATTGGACCTAGAAATTTGAGCATTGGGGCAACAGAGATAGGGGCTAAAATGATCCAAGTGTCTACAGATTATGTGTTTGAAGGAAATGGAACAAAACCATATATAGAGTTTGACAAAACAGGGCCTAAGGGAATGTATGGGATTACAAAATTGGAGGGGGAGAACTTTGTAAAGGAGTTTGCAAGTAAGTATTTTATTATTCGGACGGCCTGGCTTTATGGTGATGGGAAAAACTTTGTAAAGACAATGCTTCGCCTGTCAGAGAGCAATGAAAAAGTTAGGGTAGTTGGGGATCAAATAGGCTCTCCTACAAGCGCATCTCAACTGGCAAAGGCCATTGCCTATCTCATTCCAACGGAAAACTATGGACTTTTCCATGGGACATGTGAAGGATATTGCAGTTGGGCGGATTTTGCAAAGGAAGTATTTAGGATTAAAGGAAAAAATACAGAGGTAGAATCTATAACAACAGAACAATTTGGAGCCCCAGCCCCAAGACCCCTTTATTCTGTACTGGAAAATTATATGTTTAAGCTTACAACGGATTTTTCCTTTGAACCATGGCAGGATGCCCTGGCTCAGTATATGAGAACAATGGAAGAGTGAATAAAAATGAGAATACCACAGAACAGGTTAGACAGGGAGTTTTACAGACATCAGGAGGAATATGAGAGGAAAGCTTTGGAAGTGCTTCGCTCAGGATGGTATGTTTTAGGAGGGGAAGTAAAAGCTTTTGAGGAGGAATTTGCCACCTTTGTTGGAACAAAGTACTGTGTAGGCTTAGCAAGCGGTTTGGATGCTCTATGGATGTCCTTTCGGGCCCTGGGAGTGAAAGATGGAGATGAGGTTATCGTGCAGGGCAACACCTATATTGCCAGTGTGATGGGAATTACAATGAATGGGGCTAAACCAGTATTCATAGAACCGAATCCTTATTATAATATGGACGTTGATAAAATTGAGGAAAAGATAACAAAGAGGACAAAAGCTATCTTAGTTGTCCATTTGTACGGACAGGCGTCGAAAATGGACAAAATAGTAGAACTTTGCAAAAAATATCATTTATTCCTTGTAGAAGACTGCGCCCAGTCCCATGGAGCCTCCTTTCAAGGCAAAGTGACAGGAAGCTTTGGGGAAATTGGGTGTTTTTCCTTCTATCCCTCAAAAAATATAGGAGGTTTTGGGGATGGAGGGGCCATTGTAACAAATGTGGAAGCCATTGATAAAGAGATAAGAGTAATGAGAAACTATGGCAGCGAAAAAAGATATTATAATAAAATGGTTGGGACAAATTCCCGATTAGATGAGATACAGGCAGGACTTTTAAGAGTAAAACTTCGTCATGAAAAGGAACTGACAAAGGAGAGGCAAGATATTGCAAGGATGTACCTGACAGGCATTTGTAATAAATATATTCAGCTGCCAGCAATAGAAAAAGATGCCACCAGTGTCTGGCATCAATTTGTAGTACGATGTAAAAGAAGGGATGAGCTACAAATATATTTAGAGGAGAATGGAATTGGAACGATTATTCATTATCCCATTCCCCCTCATTTAGCAGAAGCATATAAATATTTAGGATTTGAACAAGGAGACTTGCCAGTGACTGAGGAGTATGGGAAGGAAGTACTATCCTTGCCTATGTTTTCTGGTATGCATACAAAAGAGGTGGAAGAAGTCATTGAGGTGTGTAACGGATTTTCCTGACAAAGAAATACCAGGAGGTTTTCATGGACATAAAGGAACAGTATAAAATATTGGAATTTGATGATTACGGGGACGAGAGAGGGAACTTGGTGGTGGCTGAGTGCAGTGGTATGGATGTGCCCTTTCAAGTAGAAAGGGTATTCTATATGTATGGATCTGACGATCAGGTTATAAGGGGGCAGCATGCTAACCGAAGGACAGAGTTTGTTCTTATTAATGTGGGAGGAACAAGTAAAGTACGGATAGATAATGGATTCCAGTCAGAGATTGTAGAATTGAACCGTCCAAGAATGGGCTTGTACATTCCCACAATGGTTTGGAAGGAAATGTATGATTTTTCTGAGGATTCCATTCTTTTAGTACTGGCAAGCGAACATTATGACAAAGAAGAATACATTCGAAACTATGACGATTTCCTGAGGGAAGTAGGAGGAAGGAGACATGAGTAAACTATCCATTGTCGTACCAGTATACTACAATGCAGACACATTACAACTTCTCTATGAGGATATGAAAGACAAAATACTGGATCAATTAGGAGAATATGAAATTGTCTTTGTAGATGACGGTTCTTTAGATGATTCCTGGACAATTATGAATGAGATTCGAGAACAGGATGAGCATGTAAAATGTGTCAAGCTTTCTAGAAATTTTGGGGAGCATGCGGCTATTTTGGCAGGGTTAAACCACTGTACAGGTGACTGTGCTGTGACAAAGCAGGCAGATCTTCAAGAAGACTCAGAAATTATCTTGGAAATGTATGAAAAATGGAAAAAAGGGAATAAGGTAGTTTTGGCAGTTCGCTCTGAGAGAGATGATGCCCCTGTCAAAGTTTTTTTTGCAAATCTCTACTATAAGATTGTCAGGAAGTTTATTGCAAGCAATATGCCAGTGGGAGGGTTTGATTGTTATTTGCTGGATAGGCAGGTCATTCAAGTGTTGGAAATGTTAGATGAAAAAAACTCAGCACTGACTCTACAAGTTCTCTGGGTGGGGTTTCAGTCAGATATGATCTATTTTCACAGAAAGGATAGAGAAATAGGGGAGTCTAGGTGGACCTTATCGAAAAAAATAAAATTAGTGTTAGACTCTATGATGAGTTTTTCTTACTTTCCCATTCGTTTTATGTCAGGGGTAGGCGTTCTCTTTGCAGTGATTGCCTTCTTCTGGATTATAGAAGTCATTTTAGAAAAGTTAATTGTTGGGACGCCTATTAGTGGATGGGCTTCTCTTATGTGTATTGTATTAATGTCTACAGGTTTGATTATGCTCATGCTTGGAATTTTGGGAGAGTATTTATGGAGAGTTTTGGATGCATCTAGAAACAGGCCTCCCTTTCTTGTTGATGAAGTAAAGAAAAGCAGAGAGGAGGAGAGGGAGAAGCTCTCCTAAAGGCTGTTTTGAAAAGGGGATTAATGAATGGCATAGGCAACAGCTACTCCCAGAAGAGCTCCTGCAAGAACTTGTAAAGGAGTATGGCCAACAAGCTCTTTTAATTTTTCCTCTGAGATCTTCATACCATGAACGTTGTCATAAATATCCATCATCTTATTAATAAGTATGGCCTGTTCTCCTGTCTCCCGCCGGACCCCAATGGCATCATACATGACAACAATAGCAAATACGGCAGTAATGGCAAATTCAAAGGAAGAAGCGCCATAAGAAAGGGCAGCAGATGCAGCGAGTGCACATACTGTGGAAGAATGGGAACTGGGCATTCCGCCAGAACCAACAAGACGTTCTGCGTGGAATTGCTTTGTAAAGAAAAAATTGATCAATGTTTTCAATACTTGGGCAACAGCCCATCCAGCAATGGAAGATAAAAATAAGGTATTGGAAAATAAATCGTGAAAAAAATTCATGGAATACATGGCTCCTTCTCATATTCTAAGTAATTATACAAGAATAGACAAAAAAAAGCAAGGAAAGGAAAAGGTTTGAAAACCAAACTACTGTGGCGTAATAAAAATGGATATAGTATTATGTATAAGTAATCGATCAACAGTAAAAATCAGAGCTACAGGGAAGGAGAAATGTTAAAAATGTATGTTAGATTGAACAGAAAGGATTATTGGAATGGGGCGGAGCCTTTTCAATATTACTTAGACGACAGGTTTGAATTGACGCCTTGTTCCTTATCTGAATCTGACATCAGACAAATCAAAGAACTGGTAGAACAAGTAAGAGGGAAAAAGGATATTATGCCTATTGGAAGAGGAATCTTTCAGTTTTTAGAGGACCGATATTATGGAATGTTCTGTCAGCCAGTAGAATTAGGGGATGGTATATTACAGGGAAAAGTAGCTAAAATTACAGAGGGGAATGAGATGGCCATGCTCTTTATAAACTCCAATGCCACTGTTACGGAAAGAATTTATGTTGCAGCATTTTTATTATATTGGGTGCTGACAAAAGGAGCTTCCATAGAAAAAGGAGTTTTTGAGTTTTACAGGGGAAATGGAAATTTAGAGTTTAATCAAAAAGGAAGCCGATTTGTTTCTGAATTTTTACTAAGAGAGAAAGCATTTTTAAAAGAGTGTAGAAGGCATCTGTTAAAAGAAGCAAAGGGAATGTCTGAGATGGAGCAAATCAAGGCAATTGAAAATACAAGCTTTAAGACTTTAAGAGAATTTGCCTATGAAGTATCTGCAAAATATGAGGTTCCTGTTCCTCTTGTTATTTACCGAATGCAGGAATATGGAATTTTTGAGGATGCAAAATATTTTATTGGCGAGCTAATTAAAAAGGATAGGCGTACAGGATGAAGGGCTGGAAAAGGGCATGTAGAAAAGTCATGACCCTTTTCTTGTATTCTTGACAATAGAATCCTCGCAAAGTGTGGATTCTATTGTTTATAAATGGAGGAAGAAATGATGAATATATATGGACTTATTATGGCAGGAGGAGGTGGGACTCGATTCTGGCCCCTTAGCAGGAAGAAAAAGCCAAAGCAGCTGTTGAATTTAGATGGAAAAGATACCATGATCAATAAAACGATTGAAAGAGCTGTCAAGGTTATGCCAAGAGAAAATATTTATATTGTGACAAACAAAGATCAGGCCAAAGACATGGAGGAAATAGTTATGGACAAGGTGGAAGCCTCCCATATACTAAAAGAGCCTGCGGCAAGAAATACAGCAGCTTGTATTGGCTACGGGGCAATGGAAATAGTAAAAAAACATGGGGATGGAATCATGTGTATTTTTCCAGCAGATCATTTTATAAAAGATGAGCATTCCTTTGCAAAGACTGTAATGGAGGGGATAGAGCAGGCTCAAAGGGAGGAAGGATTAGTCACAATTGGCATTAAGCCTTCTTTTCCTTCAACTGGTTATGGATATATTCGATGCAAAAAAGAAAGAAAAGAAGGTTTGGCCTACAGAGTAGAACAATTTGTAGAAAAACCAGAAAAGGAATTGGCAAAGGAGTATGTAGAAAGTGGAAGCTATTTGTGGAATAGTGGTATGTTCATATGGAAAGCTTCTGTTATACTAGACTATTTCAAAGAGCTTCTTCCAAAGGTGTATACATGCCTTTTAAAAATAGGAGAGGCAATGGGGACTAAGAGAGAGTGGGAAGTAATGGAGGAGGTCTATCCCTCCATTCCAAAGATTTCTATTGATTATGGAATTATGGAAAGGGCAGACAAGGTATTTGTATTAGAAGGAGATTTTGGATGGAGTGATGTGGGAAGCTGGGAAGCCTTGGACGCCTTGTTTGAACCAGACGAGAAGGACAATATTATTCATGGAGATTCCATATGTATTGATACTTCCCATTGCATTTCTTATAGTAGTGGAAAACTCATTGCAGCCATTGGACTGAAAGATATTGTAATCGTAGAGACAGAAGATGCTGTATTGGTGTGCAAAAAAGACAGAACCCAAGACGTAAAAGAAGTGGTAGAGGCCTTAAAGAAAAATAGAGAAGATCTTCTATAGAAAGAAATAGAAAAGGGGGAAATTCCATAAGGCAAGGATGGAAGTTCCCCTGTTTTCAACTCCTTTTGTTGTTGTCTATCGGTCATTTGTACTCTCCATATTTAAATACATACTGTAACACCTGGCCTGACGAAAGGACAATTCATGGATTTTGCCATTGATCCACATAACTTGCTCGTCAGTAATCCACTGTCTGCCATGGAAGGGACAGGAAGAAAAATCACCGGTCACAAGGCCGTCCTGGAATAATTTAATCCATTTGTCAGACAATAATAGATCATCCTTTGGAATTTGAAGCTGGTCTTCCATCTTTTGTGCTTTGTAGCGTTCCTCTACCAATTTCTCCGCTAAGGAGATGTGTCCATAAGAACTACAAGGGTAAAATTCTCCATTTGGAGACAGCCATCCACATAACATAGGAATCACCTCGCTTTTTCTATGTTTAACATACCATAGGACGGGGGATTTTGGAAGAAAAACTGTTCGACAAAAGATACGATTGTTTTCTGACAGATAATTTAGTATAATGGAAAAAAAGTTTCAAAGACATGAGAAAGGTATAAGGGGACTATGGACTTTTCCATTCAGTTAGTGAAAACTGCATATAATCAGTATTCTGGAACGGGTAAAATATTGGCTCTGTTTTTCCTTTCCCTTTTTGTACTATTTTTCATGGAAAAGGAAAAAGAAAAACGCTACATGTTTTTATACCCTTCTTTTTTATTGCTTTTATTTGCATTAGAACCAGTGTGGAAAGGACTTTTTGCTCAAATGGGGAAGGAGGCTTTGAACAGAAAGGTTTATTTTTTGCTGCCTGTTTTTCTCGTTATTAGTGTTGCAGGGATATATGTGACAAAGATACCAAAAGGAAAATGGGCAAAGGTGGGAACTTTGGCAATGTTAGCTGGTCTCATCGCCATCAGTGGAAAAGGAGTGTGGAGTCAATACTCTTTAAGCCATTGGGAAAATGGGATGAAAATGCCTTTGGAGCAGAAAGAGATTATGGATTGGATTTTGTCAAAAGAAAATCCAAAAGCATTATTGCCAGAGGAGCTTATTCCCATCTCTAACCAATATAGCTCGAAGCTTCATACATTTTATGAAATTCAGGAGGATGGGGATATGGGAAAGTTAGGAGAAGAGCAGAGAAAGGTATATTATCAAATGTCCATACAGCACATGGATTCCCAGCTTCTTGTGGGAATTGCAAGAAAATATGGGTATTCTTACATTGTATTAAAAGAAGAATATCACTTTCCGAAAACCCCTCTCTCTTTATTAAAGTTTGAAAAAGCGGCTACTTATGGATCCTACAGTATTTATGAAGATAGGGAGGAAACATTGTGATGGAGCTTCTTATTGCTGGTCCATTAGTTTACTTGCTTTCTTATTTGATTGGAAGAATTTTTACAGAGAAAAAAGGCCTCTCTATTGTTAATGGCTTCTTGATCCTTACTGCCTGCCTGGAGGCAGGAGGGCTTTTTGCCTTTTTAATAGGGGGAAGACTTTCTTACTTGGCTGGAATTTGGGCTTCCCTTTCCTGCCTTTTAGCAGCAGTATCCTTTCTTTTGACAAGGAAGAAAAGGATAGAGGTGAGAGAGGAAAAAATCCCTATTTCTTTCATTGGGCTCATTAGCCTTATGATCCTTATCCAAGTCTCCTTTTCCGTCCTTTTCACTTCCAGTGCAGACAAGTATGCCAAGGAGATTATTTGGGCTGTGAAAAGTGTAGAACAGGATGGGACAGCTATTGCTGGGGGAGGCCCTATTTTTGGCTGGTGGCTTTGGATAGCTTCTTTATCTTCCCTTACAGGACTTCATCCTATGACTATAGGAAAGGGTCTTATGCCATGGATTGTAATTCCCCTATCTTATCTTTCTTATGGAATATTTGCCGAGGAAATGTTTCAAAATGAAAAGAAGCCCCCATGGTTGTTTTTATTTTTTATCTTTCTCCTTCACCTTTTTGCTTTTCAGTCAGAAGCCATGGGAGAAATTTGTCTGCTGGCAGTGCCTTATGGAGGAAAGGCAGCCTATGTCCACATAATTCTTCCATATTTATTTTATATGGCCTTAACTTTTGAAAAGACAGAGGGAAGGCAGAAATGGCTGTTACTTCCTGTATTGGCGGGAGCTTGCATGTCCACAGGAATTTTAGGGATTGCAGGCATGTTGTTGACAGGAACAGGATTTTTAATATTCCATTGGTTAAATCTATTTAGGGAACAAAGAAAAAAGGAAGATGAAAAGGACGGAGAAATGAAATTGGGAAAAAATATCATGGGGATTGGCAAAAAGAAACTCTTTGTTTTTCTTGCTGTTTTGCTCTTGTTTATGGGAGGAACGGTATTTGCTATTATAAAACTAAATGTAAAAATTAATACATTATACCATGCAGCCAGAGATTTAGAGGCAAATTTTAGTTCTCAAGTTCGATTGTACGAGCTTCGTCAAAGGGGCGAGGGAGAATTGACAGGGTATGCCATGGGCCTGACAGATGGAACATTAGTGCTTATTAATGGAGGAGATGAAAACAATGAGGAGTATTTACACGACTTTATTGTGGAAAGAGGGGGAAGGGTTGTCTGCTGGTATATTACAGATAAAAAGGATGGAGGGGCATACGAGGCAATGAAAAAGGCGGGATATGAAGATATTATTATTGAAGAAGTTGTGTATGGGGAAGGCCGATAAGTCATGGGAAATACAGTAGTCTGTATAGGGATGATTTTTGTAAACTTCATATTATACTTGTCCTTTGGAAGTTTTTTGACACGGTTTTTGAAAAAGGAAGTTTTTTCGGTAAGTCTCACAGTATTGGTTGGATTTTTTTTCTATTACAGCCTCTTCTCCATTGTCTGTGTGCCTATGATGATACGCCTTAGGCCTTTGTCAGAGCTTTCAAAAATCTGGGGAGGATTGGTCATTTTCATTGTTCTCCTTTCTTTACTTTTTCATTGGAAGATGTGGGCAGGAGCGGCAAAGGGAATTGGAGAATTTATAAAAGGGCATTGGATTTTTTTCTTATGCGCCGTTGCTCTTTCTATTGTCCAAGTAGTTGTTATTGTGAATGCCTATCATTTTACTTTGGACGCTACCTTCTATGTGGGAACGGTTTCTACCTCCGTATACACAGATAGAATGAACATTTTTAATCCTTATACAGGGGCATGGCAGGATCATTTTGAGCTTCGCTACTTTTTTGCAACTTATCCTATTCATGATGCTATTGTCTGCCAAATAACAGGAATACATCCTCTTATAGAAACAAAGACGATCATGTCATCTATTGTTATTCTTTTTACCAATATGATTTATTATAAAATTGCGTTGGAGCTTTGGGGAGAAAAGAAAAGCTCTGTATGGCTTATGATGTTTTTTGCAGCTCTCATTCATTTCCATTATATTACAATTTTTACCTCTGCAAATTTTCTTTTGACAAGAACTTTTGAGGGAAAGGCTATTATTGGAAATGTGGTTCTCCCCGCCCTCTTCTATTTTTTTATTTTAATTTTAAAAGGGAGGGACAGCTGGGCTTACTGGATCATGTTATTTTTTATTTGTGTTGGAAGCAATGGTATTTCCACGACAGCCAATATGCTTGTGCCAGCAGCCCTTGGAATTTATATGTTTCCTTTGACCTTCCTTAAAAAGAGATGGACTTTTATTCCAAAATGTCTTGCCTGTATGGCCCCAGGCGTTGTGATGATGCTTCTCTATGTAGGATACGTAAAGGGCTATTATGTACTGTACACATATATACGTTAGTGAATAATGTAGAAAGGTATGGTTTGCTGTATGCAAAATGTATCGGTATATCAATTGGGCATTAGATTTATATCTGCTTGTTTAGATTATTATAACGGGATGAATGCCTATCTAGTTTTTTATGTGGCCTCCCTATTGTTTGTAGGGTTAAAAGGAGACAGAAAAGTAAGGGAAATTTTTCTTCCCAGCGGGATTATGCTCCTTCTCACCGTATACAACCCCTTTTTTCCAATACTCATTGACAGGTTTTTTGATATAAATAAGGAGTATTATCGATTTTTTTGGTTAACGCCTATTACAATTCTCGTGCCTTATGGAGGAGTGTCAGTTCTGGAAATGGAGGAGGGGAAAAAGAAGATGGCGGCAGCGTTCGCTTTGACGGTTATTCTTATTTTTACAGGGGACTACATTTACAAAAACGGCTATACAAAGGCAGAGAATCCATATAAGGTGCCCAACGAGGTGATAGAGGTCTCGAGAATGCTCCATCAAGTTTCAGAAGTAGAAACGCCAAAGGCAATGATGGAGTATGATTTTAATATGATGATGCGCCAATATGATCCAAGCATTTTATTAGCTGTAGGCAGAGAAGACTATATAAATGGCGTTACTTATGAGATTACAGAGGAACAGATGAATTCTAAGGAGAATGGATTTTTATATCGGCTGGTAGCTGTGATGATGCGGGGAGAGGAGCTTGAGAAAGAGAAGTTTTTAGAAGCATTAGAGGGTACCAATACAGAATTTTTTGTCATTTCTAAAGGAAATTTAATACAAGATTATTTAATAGATATGGGTTTGACAAAGGCAGGAGAAACAAAGGGACATATTTTATACCGCTATAATGTGAAAGAAAGGGAGAATCCCTATGTTGACAATATTTACACCAACTTTTAACAGGGCGCAGCTCTTAAAGAGAGTTTATGACAGCTTGTTACAACAAAGAGAGAGAAATTTTTCCTGGCTCATTGTGGATGACGGATCTACAGATAATACAAAGGAAGTGGTAGAGGAATGGATAAGAGAAGGAAAAATAAATATTCAATATGAATATGAGGAAAATGGGGGGAAGATGAGAGCCCATAACCGAGGAGTGAATCTTTGTAATACAGAGTTGTTTCTCTGCTTGGATTCTGATGACTTCTTGTCAGAAGATGCTGTGGAAATCATCCTGTCTTGTTATGAAAAAGAAATAAAGGGAAACCCTAAATATGGGGGAATTGTAGCACATAAAGGTGAGGATGCCAAAACCCCCCTTTATGGTGCCAGCTTTCCAGAAGTACGGGAATCCACCCTTTACGGATTATATGAAAGAGGCTTTGCAGGGGAGACAACCTTGATTTTTCGAACAGAACTGTTAAAACAATATTTATTTCCAGAAATACCTGGGGAAAAATATGTGCCAGAGGATTATGTTTATGATCAAATTGACAAAAACTATGTATTATATGTGGTGCCAAAAGTACTGACCCTTTGCCAAATTGTAAAGGGCGGATATACAGATAGGGTGAAAAAATTAAGGGAGGAAAATCCTTACGGTTGGTTTTTGTACTATAGACAGAGGGCATCCTTGGCAAAACCGTCCCTTTTAAAATTAAAATATATCAGCCATTATCTACGCTTTGCCAGGACAGTGGGGGAAGATGTATGGAGGAAGGCAGAACTGTCAAAAGGCTGGCTTCTCCTTGGCATACCAGGGGCCTTGTTCCTTTGGGCGGCAAAGAAAAAATGAGGTGAATGCATTGGATAAAGACAGCAGAAATCGGAGATTGTTTACCCTTTTCGCAGCTTGCGTCATTACATTGTCAGAGATGTTTGTGATGTGGATTGTATGGAAGGAGTACTACCATCCAAAAATCCGTATTCAGTTTGTGACAAAAGGGCATTGGTTTATTTTGGCTATTTATATTGTCGTTTTGTTTTTTTTCATGAGAATGTACGGGGCTTTTAAGATAGACGCCCATAGAAGGATTGAGCTCCTTTTTTCAGCAGGGATTGCCACAGTATGCACGAATATAATTTTTTATGTGGAAATCTGCTTATTAGCTTATTATTTCCCTAATCCCTTTCCAGCTATCCAGGGTATGTTTCTTCAGGGAGTATTGATTTGTATATGGATTCTTGGCTCCACTGCCCTTTTTCGTATGCTGTTCCCTCCCTTAAAAGTACTGTTAATCTATGAGGGAGGAGGAGCTTGGGACTTTCGTCAGAAAGTAGAAACAAGGAAGCATCAGTTTCAAATTGTAGACTCTATTCTAGCTAGTGAGAGCATGGAGAAAATTTTTTCGTCTATTGACAAGTATCAGGCGGTGATGATGTGGGATGTTCCAACCCCAGTCAGGAATAAAATTTTTAAATATTGTTATGATAAATCTGTGACCACCTATGTCATGCCGAAAATTTCAGACATTATATTAAATGGTTCTGAGGCCATTCACGTTTTTGACACGCCTTTACTTTTAACAAAAAGCAGCCCTTTAGAGTTTGAACAGGAAGTTTCTAAAAGAGGGATAGATGTAATTCTGTCTTTTCTTCTCATTATTCTCACTTCCCCAGTCATGGCTTTTACTGCTTTAAGCATTAAACTTTATGACGGAGGAACCGTATTGTATAAGCAGACAAGGTGCACATTACATGGGAAAAGATTTGAAATATATAAGTTTCGAAGTATGATTGCCAATGCAGAGGAGGATGGGATTGCAAGGCTGGCTTCTAAAGGAGACAGCAGGATTACTCCAATAGGAAGAATTATACGGAAAGTTCGGATAGATGAACTCCCTCAGCTTTTTAATATTTTAAAAGGAGAGATGTCTTTTGTAGGTCCAAGGCCAGAGCGGCCAGAAATTATTGAAAAATATACAGAGGAAATGCCGGAATTTTCTTACCGGGTCAAGGTGAAGGCAGGTTTGACAGGTTATGCCCAAATTTTTGGAAAGTATAATACAAAGCCTTATGATAAGCTAAAATTAGATTTATACTATATTGAACATTATTCTGTATGGTTGGATTTGAAATTAATTATTCTCACACTAAAGATTTTACTGACACTGGAAAGTACAGAAGGAGTGGCCAAGGGGCTCATTACACCTACACAAAAGGAGAACAGAGATGAAAAGTCCAAAAGTTAGCATTGTCGTTCCAGTATATAATGGGGAAAAGTATATTAGAGAAACAATACAGTCAGTGAAACGTCAGACAGAGGAAGACTGGGAACTTTTACTGGTGGATGATGTTTCTACAGATAAAAGTTTGGAAGTAATAGAGGAATATGTAAACGATCAAATTCACCTTATCCGTCTTCCAGAAAATAGTGGAGCGGCAGCAGCGAGAAACCGAGGAATTCAAGAGGCAAGGGGAAAGTATTTGGCTTTTTTGGATGCAGATGATATTTGGGATGAGGAAAAGCTTACAAAGCAGCTGCTTTTTATGGAAGAAAAAGGATGTGCATTTTCTTATACAGGATATGAGTTTGCAGACAGTGAAGGTATGAGTGTGGAAAAAATAGTCAGGGTGCCAAGAAAGCTCAACTACGGCCAGGCCTTGAAAAACACAACCATTTTTACAAGCACAGTTATGTTTGACTTGGAAAAAATCTCAAAGGACATGGTAAAAATGCCCCTTGTGCCCAGCGAGGATACAGCTACCTGGTGGAAAGTTTTAAGAAGCGGTTATGAGGCTTTTGGCCTGAATGAAGCCCTCACCTTATATAGGAGAAGCAAGGGAACTCTTTCTTCCAATAAAAAAACAGCCATTTGGAGAATATGGAATTTATACAGGAGGGAGGAGAAATTATCTCTTCCTTACAGCGCTTTTTGTTTTTGTTTTTATGCCATTCATGCTGTGTTAAGGAGAATTTAGCAATGATGAGATTGGAAGTATTGCTTTCTGCAATGAATTTAAAAGATTACCACTACATAGAAAGCCTGAACATTACTGGGAATTGTGTTGTTATTAATCAATGTGATCAGGAAGGGGAGGAGATTTACGAAGGGGGAAGGGTGCGCTATGTAAAGACAAGGGAGAGGGGATTAAGTAAAAGCAGAAACATGGCCATTCAAAAGTCTAGAGGAGATATTTGCATTCTGTGTGATAATGATGTAGAATATGTGAAAGATTATGAGGAAAAAATTATAAAGGCTTTTGAGAAACATAAAGAAGCAGATATTATTATTTTTTATATAAAGAGAAAAGAAAAGCCGGCACCTCTTTTTCCAAAGGAAAAAAAAATGGGGTATTTGTCTGTTCTAAAAATTTTTTCGCCGGAAATTGCCTTTCGTAAAGAGAAGGTAGAATCTTTGTCTTTTCATGAGAAGTTTGGAGCTGGAGCAAAATATAGTATGGGAGAGGAAAATATTTTTCTCTATGACGCTTTAAAAAAAGGACTTCATATTCACTATGTTCCCCTTCAGATTGCTTCTTTAAGGGAAACAAAATCCACTTGGTTTACTGGTTATACAGACAAGTATTTTAGAGACAGAGGGGCAAACTATTGCGCAATGAGTAAAAATCTGTCCCTTTTTTTAATTTTACAATTTGCAGTGCGAAAAAGAAAACTTTACAAGGGAGAGAATACATTTTTCCATAGTCTTTTAATGATGCTGAAAGGGAGAAGGGAGTGGAAAAACCAATGAGAATCTTTCTTGTGGGAGATTACAAAACTGGGACAGGGCCAGCCAATGTGACAAAAGAATTGTTAAGTAATTTACCAAAAGATACGCTTTGTTTAAAAACAAATATAAAATTAACAAGACTTTTGGAAATTTATTGGAAAACAGCCATTGCAAACGTTCTCGTTTTTTCTGGTTATTCCAGGCAGAATATTTTTGGTATGAAGTGGGCCCAGTTCCTTGGAAAGCCTGCTTATTATTTAATGCACGGCTGCGTGGAACACGAGAATGCCATCAATCGAGTGCCTAATAAGGATATGGCAAAGAATGAACGGGAAATGCTGAAGCTGGCCAAAGGGATTTTGGCAGTTTCTCCTTTGTTTTCTCATTGGCTGAAGGTTCACTACCCAGAACATAAGGATAAGATTTTCACGTTGACTAATGGTATTGACTGGAATTTTTCCAAGGAAAGGAATGTAAGGAGAAAAAATGAGGAGGAATACCGAATACTTTCCATAGGAGGAGGGATGCCTAGAAAGCAAATTGTGAAAATTTGTCAGGCAATTAGGATTCTTACTCCTCTATTTCCCTCTAAAAAAATAATATTGACAGTATTAGGGGAAAAGGGACTGGATACAGAAGAAATTCATACATATCCCTTTGTGCGAGATTTAGGTGTTGTCAATAAGAAGAAAGTGGAGGAAGAATTGGAAAATACTAATCTTTTCATACAGGATAGTTGTTTTGAGACCTTTGGCCTTGCCCCTATAGAAGCATTGTTGAGAGGATGTGATCTCCTTGTGTCAAGGCAGGTGGGGGCTCTTTGTATTTTAGGACAGACTAGGCCAGAAGATGTTATAGAAGACGATAAAAATGAAAAGGAAATTGCAGAGAAAATTAAGATTCAAATGGAAAGAGGCAATCATGACAGGCTCCTTTCCAGTATAGATAAGGAGTCTACTTCATGGGAAGCAAGAGCAAAAGAGTTGCAGAATTTCCTGATAGGGAAAAGGTAAAAAGAATAGTAAATTGGTTTGTTTTACTCACACTATTTTGTGGATATGCCCTTACTTTTACTGTGCCTAAGTTTTTTGGAGCTACAGATAGGTATGTGAGTCTTTTTGTATTTGCCATGCTTGTTATTTTATATTTTAATAATGTAGGGCTTATTCATTCCTGTAGAACAAAGGAAAAAGAAATTTTTTTTGTGGCGGCTGTTGTCCTTTTAAATATTATTCATTTCATTATCATTGGTTCTAATAAGGGAGCCATTCTCGTTGTAGGCAATTTGATGATGATGTTTTATTTAAGTACAAAGGTGAGGCTGACAAAATGGCAGATATATATTATTTCTATGCTTTACTTTATTCTTTACTGCGTCCTTCTTGTTTATAATATGCTCTATGATGAGCTGGTAACTTTTAACCCAAATACAGCGGCCACAGCAGCGATTTATACATTTCTAGTCAGCTTGATTACTTTGCAAAAGCTGGCTCAGAAGTATGATGGACTTGGGGTACTCATAGTGTTTGGAATGGTAGCAGGATTTCGCCTTGTATTTTGGCATAGGGCTAGGGGGGCTGCTATTATGCTCTTTGCCTTTTTCTTTTTCTATTATATTTGGCCAAAAGAATGGTGGCGTAAGAAGTTTGTATTTCCTGCCTGGTTTTTTCTGGCTACTATAGGTTCCCTTCTCTTTGTGGCCGCCTATGTCCTTTTAGGGACAACAGGCATTAATTTCCAGATTCCTTTTTTTTATAAGCCGTTGTTTTCAGGGAGAAATCGGATCTGGATGGAAATTTTCCAGCTTTTTAAGGAGAAGCCTTTTACTGGAATTGGGACAGGCATTGAGTTAGATGCCTTTTGGGAATTTAATATCCATAATGCTATGTATGATTTAGTTGCCGTATATGGGATCCCTGTATTTCTTGCCATTGTAGGATTTATGTATTGGCGAATGAAGAGACTTAAGGAATGCATTTTTAAAAGCAGACTAAGCCGTTGTGCCTTTTGTGCCTTGCTGGCTGTCTTTTTTGAATCCTATTTTGATATTGACCTTATTTGGGCCGATTATGGGCTGAATTTGATGTTTCTTCTTTTTGTCATTTATTGGGCTGAGGAAGAGGAGGGAACAAATGGGGAAGTATAAATATTTATTTGGAAATATAGCCTTATTTACAGTAAGCAATTTTGTATCAAAAATCCTTGTTTTTCTTCTTGTTCCTTTTTATACGCATGTTTTGACTACAGAAGAATATGGAGTAGCGGATGTTATGCATACGACCCTTCTTCTTCTCGTTCCAGCATTGACTGTGAACGTGGGAGAGGGGGCCCTTCGATTTGCCATAGAGAAGGAAAAAGAGCGGGGAGATATATTGAAAATTGGACTTAAAATGACAGGGATCTCCATAGGAATTGTAGGGATAGTATGTGGAGGAGCTAGCATTTTTCTAAGCAGAAATATGAAAATATATCTGCTGTTTTTTGTTTTTTTATACGCTACAAATGCATTATTTGAATATTTCATTTTATTTTTCCAAGGATGCGAGAAAGTAAATATTGTTGTCATGGGAAGTGTGTTCTGTACCGTTCTTACCTTGGCATGTAACTTGTATTTTCTTTTGGTGGCAAAGGTTGGCCTTTATGGTTATCTTCTCTCTCAAATAATTTCTTATGGAGGGGCAGCTTGTCTTATGTATCAGTTAGGAGAAGGAAAAAGCTATTGGGCTTTAGGGAAGAAGAACAAAGGTTTAGAAAGAGAAATGATGAATTATGGAAAGCCTATGATTTTATATTCTACAAGCAGCTGGGCCAATAATGCAGCAGATAGATATATTATATTGTGGATGTGTGGCGCATCTGTGGGAGGCATTTATGGAATTGCTAATAAAATTCCAGCGATGCTCGCAGTTTTTCAGAGAATTTTTGCCCAGGCTTGGCAAATGTCTGCATCAAAAAACTACAAGGATAAAGAGAGTGGGGAGTTTTTCTCTTCTATGTATCAGGTATATAATATGATAATGGTTCTTGGGTGTTCTCTACTCATTGTGCTCTGTAAAGGTTTGGCAAAGCTTCTCTTTGCCAAAGATTTCTATGAAGCCTGGCTTTTCGTTCCTCCTTTAGTTATTTCTGTCATATTTGGAGCTCTTTCGGGATTTTTAGGCTCTATCTGTCTGGCTTATAAAGACAGTAAAGGAATGGGAAAGGCAGCGGGGACGGGAGCCTTGATCAATATTGCCCTGAACCCATGGGCAGTTTATGTTTTAGGGGCCATGGGAGCTGCAGTTATAACGGCTGTTTCTTACTACGTAATGTATGCTATGGCATTTTTTACTGTACGAAAATATGTGCGTCTTACATGGAATTGGAAGAGGGATTATTTGTCTTATTTTATTATAATTTTTCAGTCCGTGTTTCTTATATGGAAAATAGAAGGTTATTTGTGGATAAATGGAGCATTGTTTTTTCTTCTTATTCTTTTTTATCAAAAAGAGCTTTTTTCTGTATTGAAGAGTATGACATAGGTGATTTATATATTTAGAAAAGGATAGACCCTATGAAAGAGTGGATTTTTATCTGGTCATTTTTAAGGGAAATGGCATGCATGATAATTTTAAGACTATCTATTCGTATATTTTTTGTAATGTTTTTCCTAAGAGAGGCAAAGATATTTCTTTCGTTTATTATTTTTTTTTACGTAGATTTATCATAGTTGACTACTGTATTTAGATAGTCTTTGGTATGACTAGTATAATTTAGTAACAATCCTTACATATTCCCTTTTATATGTTAAAATTTATGATATGAAAATTTTGGGGTGATAGCAGCAGTCAATGGATCAAGTTCTTAACTGCTAGTTATAAAAGTCTTAGAAGGGCAATGATGGACGATTATGAAAAAGCGGCTGCCTTATGGCAAAGTAAATCCGTTTCCAATGATGCTGAACTGGCAAAGGCATGAAATGGACACAGTATTACGTTTGCTTACCATTCTGGCAAATTGGAAAATGAGAGCATTACTTATCACGACACACAGAAGGTTTTTGAGTATGACGGGATTACTTCCCACACGGGAGATTTGCGGATATTGTTTGAAATACGTAACGCAAAAGAAGTATATAAATTATTTCTTTTGTCTTATGGGGACAGACGGCCTATGGACGAGGAATTAATAAAAGAGTTCCAGGAGAAGCTGACCAAGAATGCCTATGATACAAGGTGCTGCTAGAGGACATTGCAGAGGAGATAGAGGAACTATTTTCGGAGCTTGTGGAAATTCCAGATAATAAAGCGCTGACTGGAGCAGCGTACGTTCATGCGAAGTTTGAGAATATTCATCCCTTTGCTGACGGAAACAGGCGTACAGGTAGACTTGCAATGAATGAATAGAAAAAGTTATTATGAGTCATTGGAAGTGCAGGATGTACTCCAGGAGCTAGAGCCTCTCTGCACCCTTTTGCGAGGGCAGAAGGCAAAGACATGGAAAAAGCAAGTGATGTGCACAGAAAGGCAGAACGGGAAAAGGAGAACCTTTTCTTAATAGAAGTTCATAGCCAACTAGGCTGGAATGGCATTCTTTTTACAATTCTTTAAAGGACAAATACTGTAAGAAGGCAAAACATTTACCAAAATAATAGCATATGAATGGGATACCGTGGAATGAAGAATTGATGGTAAATCTTTTCCCAGCATTACATTCCCTTTTGATCATTCCCTAAAAGCTTTCCTTGGGATATTATCAATACATTTGGCTGATTTGGACATGCCCCGGGTGATACCTCTTACTTCCAATTTTTCCGGTTTATTCATGGCAACAGTATTTATCCATTCTCCACACTTTTCTCTCAAAAACTTAACACCTCCTTCCTCATATTTCATGGTATAATTTCTTATCTGTTAAAAGATACAGGATACTTTTCTAATATTCCTTTACAATGCAATACTGTATGATTTCAGCAGATTCATCAAATATAGCCTTTCAAGCATATTACATAAATTGCCTATCTATTTTACAGCTCCCCTTAAAAAAATGAAGAAAATCTTGAAGTTTTCTGTCCATTGTGACATACTGTATTTAATTTCATTTTTGGAACAATCAAAGAAAGATTTTTCGTATTTAAAATATAGAAACTTGTCAATGTGATAGCATTTAGGCTATATGTATTTAATGCAAGAGGGAAAAAAATTGGAGAAAATTGAAAAAAAAGAATACATAAATTGGGCGTCTCTCCTCATAACAACGGCTTTTTTATTTATATGTTTTATTAATCATGACAATTATGAGAAAGGGATTCCTTATGCCAGTCTGGGAGCCTTTTTTTCCCTGGGGCTTCTCTTTCTTAGCCAGATTCCATTTCTATCGCTGCTAAAGAAAAAAGATAAAGAGCTTTGGCTTATGATAGGAGCAGACGTAATTGCTCTTGTGAATCTTTTATATGTAAACTCAGGGTTAGGCGCCTTCTTCACCATAGCTAACCTTCTTCTCCT
>CANOLZ010000012.1 GCA_947567075.1 uncultured bacterium | reverse complement strand
ACCCCCTGGGCCGTATAATCTTTCTTTTCAAATTTTAAAAAAGTTTTCCTGGCAATGTCCATGGCCTCATTCCACTCACTCCTATAAGCAGGCCGGATCAAAACCTTATTTTCTTCCTTTCTGTCCATACGGCCCTCCCCTTTTCCCGGTGAAAAATCTTAAGGCTGATTTGACAAAAGCCAATGGTAAATATCTTTGTAAACATCCATGCGATCTGGCTCGTTCAATATTTCATGACGGTCTTGTTTATACAGCTTTATGGAAACATTTCTCATTCCTAGACTTCGAAATTGCCCATATACCTTTTTTACCCCTTTCCCAAAATTTCCAATAGGATCTTCTCCTCCAGCAAAAAAACATACAGGGAGGTTCTTTGGCATTTTCTTTAATTCCTTTTTATTATTTAGTAAAGATAACATTTGAAATAAGATAAAAAAGCCGTTTAATGTGAAGGTAAAGCCACAGTATTCATCTTTTAAAAATTTGTCCACAACTTTCCTGTCTCTTGAAAGCCAGTCCATTCTCGTCCTTTTAGGATGAATTCTTTTATTTGCCCTTACAAAGGCAAGACGATCTATAAGGGAGCTTCGATAATTCCATCCCTTAAACCTGGCCATCATCCATACTGCCCCCTTGCCTGCCATAAGTTCCAAAGGATTCCTATGTCCTGTGCCTACAATGGCTGCTCCCTGAATTCCACTTCCATAACGGGTTAAATATACTCTTGTGAGAAAGGATCCCATGCTATGTCCCAAAAGAAAGTAAGGCTTTCCTATATTCTCCTGTTCCATAATTTTTTTCAGCCGATGAATATCTTTTACTAAAATAGTTACCCCATCTTTTTTTGCAAAATAACCCTGGCTTTCTTTGGACGTTGCTGTTTTTCCATGGCCTAGATGATCGTTTCCTACTACAAGGACTCCTCTCTTAGCCATGTAAGAGGCAAATTCATCATACCTGTCTATGTGCTCCGCCATTCCATGGACAATCTGGAGTATAAACTTTATCTCCCCTTCTGGTTCCCATTTTATTGCGTGAACTTTTGATTTCTTATCTCTAGATTCATAAAAAAACTCTTCTTTTAACATATCACTGCTCCTGCATCCATTTCTTTTTCTGGAACTATGAGGGCTAACTCTCCCTTTTCATTTTCTGCACATAAAATCATTCCTTCAGACAGCACTCCTGCCAGCTTGGCAGGCTTTAGATTTACTAAAACCATTACTTTTTTTCCTACCATTTCTTCTGGACTATAGTACGCTTTAATTCCAGAAACAATCTGCTTTATTTCATTTCCTATTTTCACCTTTGAGCAAAGAAGCTTTTTGGATTTTTTTACTTCCTCACATGCAATTATTTCCCCTACTTGAAACTGCATTTTATCAAATTCTTCATAGGTTATCTCTGCCTTTGTCTCCTCTTTCTCCTCTTGGTGATAAAGCTCCTCCACCTTTTTAAGCACTTCTTCCTTATCTAGGCGGGCAAAAAGTATTTGTGGTTTTTTTGTTACCTGGCCTCCTGATGGATAAAGTCCAAATCTTCCCCAGTCCTCATAATCTCTTAATGAAGTCTGGAGTTCCTTAGCAATTTTTTCTGCTGTAGAAGGCATAAAAGGCTCCAGCATGGAAGCTCCTATTATAATTCCCTCAACAAGATTATATAAAACTGTAGCCAGTCTGTCTTTCTTATTTTCATCTTTCGCCAGTGTCCATGGCTCTGTCTCATCAATATATTTATTACACCGTTTAAATAAGGCAAAGATTTCCGTCAAGGCGTCTGCCACCCGCAGCTCTTCCATTTTTGCTTCCACCTTTTCCTTTGTTCCAGTGACTACCCCCTTTAATTCTTCATCCACCTCTTCCATCACTTCTTTGTTTGAGACAACTCCTTGAAAATATTTATTGCTCATAGATATGGTACGGTTTACAAGGTTTCCTAGTGTGTTGGCCAAATCTGTATTCAGCCTCTCTATGAGGAGTTCCCAAGAAATCACCCCATCGTTGTCAAAGGGCATCTCATGAAGGACAAAATAGCGCACAGGGTCAACCCCAAAAAATTGCGCCAGCTGATCCGCATAAAGAACATTTCCCTTCGATTTGCTCATTTTTCCATCTCCTTGTATGAGCCAAGGATGTCCAAAGATTTGCTTTGGCAAAGGCTCTCCCAATGCCATAAGAAAAATAGGCCAGTAGATTGTATGGAAACGGATAATGTCCTTCCCTATTAGATGAAGATCCGCCGGCCACATTTTTTTATACTCCTTGCTGCTCTCTCCATAGGCATCATATCCAATACCTGTTATATAATTGCTTAATGCGTCTAACCAAACATAGATGATGTGCTTACTGTCAAAGTCTACAGGGATCCCCCATTGAAAGGAACTTCTTGACACGCATAGATCCTGAAGTCCTGGCAGAAGAAAGTTATTCATCATCTCATTTTTTCTAGAAACCGGCTGTATAAATTCTGGATGGGCATGAATATGCTCTATTAACCGATCTGCATATTTGCTCATTTTAAAGAAATAGGCTTCTTCCTTTGCAGTCTTCACTTCTCTTTGGCAGTCTGGGCATTTTCCGTCCACAAGCTGAGACTCTGTCCAAAAAGATTCGCAGGGAGTACAGTAAAGCCCTTCATAGGAACCTTTATATATGTCTCCCTGATCATATAATTTCTTAAATATTTTCTGTACCTGTTCTTTATGAATATTATCTGTAGTACGTATGAACTTGTCATAAGAAGTGTCCATAAGATCCCAAATTCCCTGTACCTGGCTGGCTATTTGATCCACAAACTCCTTTGGCGTCACACCAGCTTCTTTTGCCTTTATCTCAATTTTCTGACCATGTTCATCGGTTCCTGTCTGAAAATAAACATCATATCCTTGTTTCCTCTTAAATCGGGCAATACTGTCAGCCAAAACAATTTCATAGCTATTTCCAATATGGGGCTTTCCTGATGTGTAAGTGATTGCTGTAGTAATATAATATTTTCTCTTTTCCATTCATGCATCTCCTTTGCTACGTAAAAAAAGCCCTCTTCATAAGACCCTCCTATAAAGAAGACAAATATTTAACCATTGTCTCGTTTAAGCCTAACACTTTCTTTATTTTCTGTCAACAATGCATGGAAACTATTTTCTCTTCATATAAATGGAATAAATGGGAAAAAGGATAGGCTCTATGAAGAAAGCAGGAATTCCTGTATTTTTATTATTTGTTATTTTTCTTATACTTATGCTTTTTAAAAACACATCAAAAGATTCCAAAGACTTTGATCTCCTCTGTCAGGAATTCTTTTGCAGAGAAATTACTTCCAATACTCTTAATCTCCACTATACCCTTGCTTATCCAGAAAATTTCGGCATTAAGGAATACCCTGTCACCTTTGGTTCCCTCTCCCAGGATAAGGAAGCCCAGTGGGCACTTGATGCAGAAAACTTTATGAAAAGACTTTCTAACATTTCTCCCTATAAATTAAAGGAAGATCAAAGGTTAACCTATGAAATTTTATGGGATTACTTAGACTCACAAATGATGGATGCCCAGTTATTCCTCTATCCTGAGCTTCTCTCTCCCTCTTCTGGAATACAGTCTCAAATTCCTATTCTACTCGCTGAATATACCTTCCGCCGAAAACAGGATATTGAAGACTATCTTGCTTTAATAGAAGAGATGCCTGATTATTTTGAGGAAATTTTCCGCTATGAAAAACTGCGGTCTAAAAAAGGGATTGTTATGGCAGACTACACCTTATCGAAAGTCATCTCCCAATGTTCTGATCTGTTAGCTGACAAGGAAGAACATTTCCTTCACAGCACCTTCCAAAGGCGCATTGAATCCTGCGATTTCTTAAAAGATGAAGAAAAAGCAGGGTACATAGAGAAGAACAACTATTTATTATCCCAGTTCTTCTTTCCTGCCTATGAAAGACTGGCAGATTTTTCTAAAACTCTTATGGGAAAAAGCAATCGCACAGGGGGGCTAAAAGATTTAAAAAAAGGGAGGGAATATTACGAATATCTTTTGCAAACTTATACAGGCACAAAGTATACTGCAGCAGATATCAAAGAGAAATTGACAGAACAGTGGAAAAAAGACTATAACAAACTTTCTACCGTCATGGGGGATCCTTCTTCTTTTTATGCGTCATTGAAAAAGCAGCCTGAAACACTTTCTCCAGAAAAGGCCCTTTTAGACTTACAAAAAAAAATGGAAAAAGATTTTCCCTCTCTGCCTCCCTCTTCTTTTACCATTAAGTATGTAGACAAGGCTCTAGAGCCTTATTCCAGTCCTGCTTTTTACCTTACTCCTCCTATTGACGACCCTTTATCAAACATTATTTACATTAATAAAAGCTCCTCCTATACAGGACTTCAACATTATACTACATTAGCCCATGAAGGATATCCAGGGCATTTATATCAAACCATTTTTCAAGTAAATTCTTCCCTTCCTCCTATTCGAAATCTCTTTAGCTATACTGGCTATATTGAAGGCTGGGCTCTTTATACGGAAATGTTATCTTATTATTATGCTGATGTGGATCCTGTGTTTGCTTCCATTGAGCAGTTAAATCACTCCCTCACCCTTTGTCTTTATTCCATGTTAGATGTATGTATCCATTATGATGGATATACATTAGAAGAAGCAAAAGAATTTCTCTCTACCTTTGGGAAGTTTTCTGATGAAGGGATTACCCAGCTATACCAATATATTGCCGAAGAACCGGCAAACTATTTAAAATACTATATTGGATATTTAGAAATAGTAAGGCTAAAGGAAAAGGCACAAGAGGCTTTACAGGACAAATTTGTTCTAAAAGATTTTCACGAATTTTTATTGTCAATAGGCCCCGCTCCTTTTTCCATTATAGAAAAATGGCAGGAAATGTGGATTTCCCACATCCTGTCATTTTTCCTATATTTATTCAAAAAACTTCTGTAACCAATGACAGAAGTTCCTTGAGATTTCAATTATGTTGTATGCCTATGCAGTTAGTTCTAACTAATACATATAGTATAAATAAAAAACTCCCCTTTGTCTATACTATTTTCTGATAATTTTTCTCATTTTTCACATTCCATATATTTGCAGAATGCTAATTATTCTATTAATATTTTATGAACTTGATACACTTTGCTTATAATTATGTTATAATAAAAAAGGTTAGTTTTTATATAACCAAATCTAATGATTAAGGAAGGGATATCCCGTGGAATTTCAATCCAAAGATTACGAAGGTGTAGATAATTGGAAAACGATACTTTTGTTGTATAATTCTGCCCTTAAGGAAATTGGCACAAAACTAGAGATTTTAAATGATGAATTTCAACATGTTCATCAGTATAACCCAATTGAACATATAAAATCTCGGATTAAAACCCCTGAAAGCATTGTGAAAAAATTAAAAAGGCGAGGCTATGAATCCACTATTGAAAACATGGTTAAGCACATTAATGATATTGCAGGGATTCGGGTTATTTGCTCTTTCACCTCAGATATTTACCAAATCGCCAGAATGATCGCTAATCAAAGTGATATTAAAGTGCTTTCCATCAAAGATTACCTAAAAACGCCAAAGCCCAGCGGCTATACAAGCTATCATATGCTTGTCTCCATTCCCATTTTTTTGTCTGACAGTGTTGTAGATACAAAAGTTGAAATTCAAATTCGTACTGTAGCTATGGATTTTTGGGCAAGCTTAGAGCATAAGATCAATTATAAATTTGAAGGCAACGCTCCTTCTTATATTAAGGCAGAATTGACCCAGTGTGCCCAGATGGTCTCAGATTTAGATGCCAGAATGCTCTCCCTGAATGAAGAGATTAAGCAGTCCTCTACGCAAATTTCTATTGAATAGTTTATACATAGTTTTCAAAGCAAGGAAATTTTTTCAAAAAGTCCTTGCTTTTTTGTATAAATTGATATAGTATATGAATATACTATAAGTAGTTTTTAATACTACTTATTAAGGAGTGAAAGCTATGTTGAAAATTAGAGAACCTGGCAGCGCCATTACCCATTTTGTCGCCATGCTTTTTGCCATCTTTGCAGCAGTTCCTTTGTTAATAAAAGCGAGCAGCGCCTCTGGCTATATCCACATAATAGCTATGTCCATTTTCATATTGAGTATGATTTTACTATATGGGGCCAGTGCCACATACCATTGCATCAACTTATCCCAACGTATTATTAATACTTTTCGAAAAATCGATCACATGATGATTTTTGTCCTCATTGCTGGTTCCTATACACCTGTCTGCATGATTGTCTTAGGAGGAACAACTGGCTATACAATGTTAATTGCCATATGGGGAATTGCCCTTTTAGGCATAATATTAAAAGGCTTATGGATTACTTGCCCCAAATGGTTTTCCTCCCTTCTTTATATTGCCATGGGATGGACATGCATTTTTGCCTTTGCTCAAATAAAGTCCTCTCTTTCCCAAAACGCTTTTCTTTTGCTTCTGGCAGGAGGCATTGTATATACTGTAGGAGGCATTTTATACGCATTGAAATTTAAAGGCTTTAATGACAAACATGTAAGCTTTGGCTCCCATGAAATCTTTCACTTATTTGTTATGGGAGGAAGCGCCTGCCATTTTATCTTTATGTATCAGTTTATTGCCACAATGCCCCTTTCATAATTTGTACTTAAATGCAGTAAAAGACGGACAGCTGAAGCAGAAATTATGTTCAGCTGTCCGTCTTTTTAACAAATTCTAATTTCTGTTATTTGTTCTATGTAATGGAACTGCCTTTTCAGGCAATCCCATGTTCTCTATCTAAAGCAATCGAACAGGACCGTATATCACCCAAAAAAATATTATAATGCAAGTAAGAGAAAAACGATTGCATGTTTTCTGATAATAAATCCCTTCGATTTATATATTATTATACTCTAGATTTCTCTTTTGGTGCCCGGTCTTTATTCTAAATAATCTAAAGGGTTTATAGGATTTTCTCCTTTTCTCATTTCAAAAAATACATGGGCTCCTTCTGAACTATAGTACTTTGTAGGCTGTTCAATATAGCCAAGCACAACACCTTCGTCCACAATCTGTCCTTCTTCCCAAGGTATATCTTTTAATTGTCCATATACTGTTGTAAACCCATTTCCTACATCAATTTGAATGTAATTTCCCAGCTCCTCGTTATGTGATACCCCAATCACTTCTCCTCTATGAGAAGCTACTACAGGCATATCAATCTCTCCAGAAATTAAAATACCTGGATTATACTTATATTGTTTCAATGTAGGAAAGTAAATCGTCTGATCCATACTATACCGAAGGACCACATTTCCAGCAACAGGCCATTTTAAAGTAGTTCCCTCTGCAAAATCCTTCTGGCCTCCTGCTGCCATAGTTGCTACCTTGTCTCTTTCTTCCTGCTCTTTCTCTGTCTCTTCCTGACTCTGATCTTTATTTGCTGTATCTTCTTCATTTATGCTGACTTCTGTTCCCTCTTTCTGTTCGTCCTCTTCCTGTACCTTATCTTCCCCAGGCTCTTTTGCATCTGCCTCTGCTCTTCTTTGTACCATAATATCATCGCTTACTTCATCTGTGGCATCCATTACGTTGTCTAGGCCAAACATCATATCTTCTTCTTTATAGTTATTTGCCTTCACCTGTTCTGCTGCTGTTTCTTTTTTCTCTGTTTCCTTTTTCTCCGTTTCTGTATTTTCTTTTTCCTTTGTGTCTAATTGGCTTAAGTCTATATAGGAGCCATCCGAGGGAGCAGGAGAGCTATAATACATATTCACTCCCGCTAATGTTAATGCGGATATAAAAAATAGCCCTAAAATAACATAAAACCATTTTCCATTGTTAAAATTAAATGTTCGTCTTCTTCTCATAGATAATCACCTCCCTTTTAGGGTTGCCTGATTATCTGTCTTTATGCACCATAAGGCCTGATTTCTACATCTTGATAGTAATAATTAATAATTTCCCTGTATGTATACCCCCTTTTTGCCATTTCATTCGCCCCATATTGGCTAAGTCCAGCTCCATGGCCTAACCCCTTTACTGTAAAACGAATGTTACCTTCCCATTCATCTATAGAAAAATGAGCGGATGGCAAGTCCATCCATTTTCGAAATTCTTCCCCTCTAATTTTGGTTTCTTTTATTTTTAATTCTTCCACATATCCTGCCTCATCTGTTTTTGTAATGTCCACCTTTTCTAAAAACTCACCTTTCTCCAAGGAAATATCTCCCTTCTGTTTATGGATTCTGTTCATCACTTCTTCTTCATCCATATAGAGTATACGCAAAAACTGTTCTGAATCTATATCCCAGGGACTTTCTATTGGACAAAGATAGGCATATCCTTCTACCTTTCTAGTCATTCCACTGCTTACAGCATGATAAGCTCCATCAATTAACTTTTGGTCATAATATATTACTTCCCTTTCTGTCTCCTTTGCTAGTTTTTCTAGCTTTATGTATTCATTCTGGAACTCATCATACCCTATGGAGCGCTGTAATTTTTCTGGATCCATATATTTCTGACTCATCTGTTGGCTGTTTATTTCTTTCTTTCCATCCATTTCCCGATAAGTGTTTGTTCTGGCAATAAGAATCTGGGCCTTTAAAGCCTCTTCTTCACTGCGCCCATCCATACATCCCATTACAACTCCTATTACATATTCATCTACTGTTAATCTTGCCTCTCCCAGTAGAATCCTCTCCTCCTCATCTTCCCCTACCCTTTCATGGAAGGAAAGTATCTCCTCCTTCCTGCCATTGACAAGGGTTGTAAAAGTATATGGGAGGAGTATGACAAATAAGAGGAGAATTCCCCCATCTTTTAATTTTTTCTTTAACATGTCTCTCTCACCTTATACTATCCTATGTAGTTTTTTCCAGTTTATGTAAATTAGATAAAAAACATAAAGACGCCCCACATAAAGTGAAGCGTCTCCATATCCATATATTATGCTGATATTCTATTGTAATTAATAAGACATCCTTTTAAAATGATTTCCCTCTCATCCTCTGTCAATTCTCCTATTGTCAGGGAAAACTCTTTCATCCCCTTTTCTCCCACTACATAAGCCGTTATTACTTCCTTCTTTTCTTGTATTGCTTTACGTATATCTGGTAAAAAAAGAAACTCTTTATTGTGGAAAGGAAGCTCTCCCTTTTCAATTAGAAAGGGGAGCATCCCCCAGTTAATTAAATTTGAACGGTATCTTTTCGTGGCATATTCATTGGCAATATTTGCCCATCCTCCTAATACTTTCTGGCAGGATGCAGCCTGCTCCCTGGCGGAGCCATCTCCAGGCTTTACTGCAAAAATGGTACTTCCTATCCCTGTATTTTTCATGTCTGCCTCTGGGAATTGTTTCTGAATTGTGTCTACGATAGTTTGTAATTCTCCACTAACTTTTACTGGATCCTCTCCTGCCATTCTTGCTTTTTCCGCCTTTTGTATTTCTTTTGCCAACCCTACGTAGTCAGGATCCTTTCTAGACAAAGTAAATTCTGCCAGTCCTAATGGATTGGAGCGATAAGAAGATGTTTCCCCAGAAGGAATCAGCTCGTCTGTTGTGGTGACAGGATCATGTATTTCAGAGACAACTTTTAAAATAAGGTTCTCTGGTAAAGGTGACATAGATGGCCAGTCTTTAATATTGGGGCCTAATTTAATGGGCACATCAGGATTCCCTTTTCCTTTGCTGTCAAAAACTCTGTTTTCATATATGGTTTTGTCAAAGAAATATGGATGTGCTTTAAGGGAAAGATCTACTTGAGTGGCAGGCGTTAAAAACCCTTTATTTACTGCTGTTGCAGCAATGGAACGGGCGTCCATTAGGGCAACGGAAGAGATCTGTCCGCTCTGTAGTTTGGATCCCTCTCGATTAGGAAAATTTCTTGTAGAATGTCGTATACTAAAGGCTTGATTAGCAGGCGTGTCTCCTGCCCCGAAACAAGGTCCGCAAAAGGCAGTTTTGACAATTGCCCCTGTACTTAGGAGTTTTGCCACTGATCCGTTGCGTACTAACTCCATATAAACAGGTGTGGAAGCTGGGTAAACACTTAATGTAAACTCATCAGGACCTATGCTTGCCCCTTCTAAAATATCAGCTGCAGCACAAATATTTTCAAATCCTCCTCCAGCACATCCAGCTATTATTCCCTGTTCCACATAAAGTTTATTATTTCTTACTTTGTCCATTAGGCTGAATTCTACCTGCTCACCTAAGCTAATCCGTGCTTTTTTCTCTACTTCCCTTAAAATATCCGTCAAATTTGCATTGAGTTCTTCAATGGTGTATGTATTGCTTGGATGAAAGGGCATTGCAATCATAGGTCTTATTTCACTTAAATCTACTACAATCATTCCATCATAATAAGCAACATCCCCTGGATTTAATTCCTTATATTCTTCCTCTCTTCCATGAATTTCATAAAACTCCTGAATCTTTTCATCCGTTTTCCAAATAGAAGAAAGACAAGTCGTCTCCGTTGTCATTACATCAATACCAATTCGAAAATCAGCACTTAAAGATGACACCCCAGGACCTACAAATTCCATTACTTTATTATTAACATAGCCATTTGCAAATACTTCACCTATAATAGCTAAAGCAATATCCTGAGGTCCCACGCCTTCTATAGGTTTTCCTTTCAAATATACGCCCACTACTTCTGGCATATTTATATCATATGTCTGGCATAAAAGCTGTTTTACTAGCTCTGGGCCTCCTTCGCCCATAGCCATTGTTCCCAAAGCCCCGTAGCGGGTATGGCTGTCAGAGCCAAGTATCATTTTCTCTCCCCCTGCCATCATTTCTCTGGCATATTGGTGGATAACTGCCTGATGGGGTGGAACATAGACTCCCCCATACTTCTTTGCACAAGACAGTCCAAACATATGATCGTCTTCATTGATTGTTCCTCCTACAGCACATAAACTGTTATGACAGTTGGTAAGTACATAGGGCACTGGAAACTTTTCCAGTCCTGAAGCCCTGGCTGTTTGAATAATGCCTACAAAGGTAATATCATGGGATGCCAATTGGTCAAATTTTAATTTTAACTTTTCCATATTATCCGATGTATTATGTTTCTCTAAAATTCTATAAGCAATAGTCTCTTTTTTTGCCTCTTCCTTCCCTATGTCTCTCCCTATTTTATTCTTTATAAGTTCCTTTGACTGGGCGTTATCAGGAATCATCTCTGTCCCATTGATTAAATATGCCCCAGAATCAAATAATTGTATCATATACGTCCTCCTTTTCCAACGTTTTTGCTTCCTGTCCATATAGCAGTTGTTATTATAACATACTCTTACTGCAAAATCAAAAACTCATAACCATAGGATTCTTTATGGAAAAATCCACCAAACATGGATTTCGTTGGGTGGATTTTTTTATATTACTTTTTTATTTCTTTTTTATTTTGTCTTTCTCATTCTTCTTAGGAAGTACTACTTTATCCAGTTTCCAAATTTCATCTACATACTCCTGTATCGTTCTATCTGATGTAAACTTACCGCTGCAGGCAACGTTTAAAATAGCGCTCTTTGCCCATTTTTTCTCATCTTTGTATGCTTCTTCTACTCTTCTTTGGGCGTCTGCATAAGCTCTAAAATCTGCCAGTATAAAGTATGTGTCTGCCTTTGCTGTGCTTTTTGTATTTAAAAGGGAATTGTATAAATCTCTAAACATATCTGGATCCTGGGGAGCAAAAGTGCCATTAATTAGCTGCATAAGTACTTTTCGAATATCTGGATCATTATTAAAGATATCCATGGGATTGTACCCCCCATAGTTTTCATAGCGGATAACTTCATCTGAGCGCAGCCCGAATATAAAGGCATTTTCTTCTCCTACTTCCTCTACAATTTCCACATTAGCCCCATCCATTGTTCCAAGAGTTAGCGCACCATTCAACATGAATTTCATATTTCCTGTGCCTGATGCCTCCTTGCTGGCAGTGGATATTTGTTCAGAGACATCTGCTGCAGCAAAAATCCACTCTGCATTGGATACTTTATAATCCTCAATAAATACTACTTTAATTTTACCATGAATGGAAGGATCGTTATTCACCACATCCGCAATAGAGTTAATAAGTTTAATGGTCAATTTGGCATTGCGGTATCCTGCAGCCGCCTTTGCCCCAAAAATAAAAGTTCTTGGATAAAATTCCATATCTGGACGCTCTTTTAACTGATTATATAAATGCATAATATGTAATGCATTTAGAAGCTGGCGTTTATACTCATGGAGCCTTTTTACCTGAACATCAAAAATAGATCTTGGATTTACTTCCACTCCATTATGCTGTAAAATATAGTCTGCCAACCGAACCTTATTTTGGTATTTGATGTTCATAAACTCCTGTTGGGCTTTCTCGTCATCCCCATAGATTTTCAGCTTATTTATTTTGCTCAAATCTGTAATCCAGTCATTTCCCACATGGTCGCTTACCCACTGGGCTAAAAGAGGATTGCCATGGAGAAGAAATCTTCTCTGGGTAATTCCATTTGTTTTATTGTTAAACTTTTCTGGCATCATCTCGTAGAAGTCTTTTAATTCTTCTTTTTTCAATATCTCTGTGTGGAGCCTTGCAACCCCATTTACTGAATAACCAGATGCAATAGCCAAATGTGCCATCTTTACCTGCCCATCATAAATAATGGCCATCTTCCTTACTTTTTCATGATCACCAGGATATTTCTCTTCTATTTTTGCTACAAACCTTCGGTTAATCTCTTCAATAATTTGATATATTCTTGGAAGGAGCCTTGAAAATAGTTCAATAGGCCATTTTTCCAATGCTTCTGCCATAATTGTATGGTTTGTATAAGCACAAGTCTTTGTCGTTATATTCCACGCCTCGTCCCATGGGAGATAATAATCATCCATAAGTATACGCATTAATTCTGCAATAGCTACTGTAGGATGGGTGTCATTTAATTGGAAGGTAACTTTTTCATGGAACTTTTGAATCTTATCATGCTTTCTCATATATTTTTCCACTGCTTCTTGAACACTAGCGGAAATAAAGAAATACTGCTGTTTTAACCGCAGCTCTTTTCCTGCATAATGGTTATCGTTGGGATATAAAACTTCCACAATGTTTCTAGCCAAATTTTCCTGCTCTACTGCTTTATGGTAGTCTCCTTTGTCAAAGGAATCTAGTTTAAAACATTCTACAGGCTGAGCATCCCAAATTCGCAAGGTATTTACAATCCCATTTCCATAACCCACAATGGGAATATCATAAGGGATCGCATGAACAGATTGATAACCTTCCTGTACAAAATTCTGCCTGCCGTTTTCATCTACTAAAATAGATACATATCCCCCAAACTTCACTTCTTTGGCGTACTCTGGCCTGCGAAGCTCAAAAGGGTTTCCATCTTGCAGCCAGTTGTCTGGCACCTCCACTTGATAACCGTTTTCAATTTTTTGCTTAAACATTCCATAGCGGTAACGAATCCCGCATCCATAAGCAGAGTATCCAAGGGTTGCCAATGAGTCTAAAAAGCAGGCGGCAAGTCTTCCTAATCCCCCATTTCCAAGAGCTGCATCTGGTTCCTGATCCTCTACCAAGTTTATATTGATTCCTAATTCCTCCAGGCAGTCCTGTACTGCATCATAGGCTTTCAGATTAATTAAATTATTGCCAAGAGCCCTTCCCATTAAAAATTCCATAGATAAATAATAAACAGTTTTTGGATCCTGCTTTTCATATTCTCTTTGTGTATTCAACCAGCTATCCACAATTACGTCTTTAATTGCATAAGAAACTGCTTGAAAAATCTGCTGCTCAGAAGCTTCCTCTATTGTTTTGCGATATAAGGTCTTTACATTATAAAGGACGCTTCTTTTAAACAGTTCTCTATCAAATTCTGTTGCCCGCTCTGCTTTCTTGAGCATTGTGTTCCCTCCTGTCATTTCATTTGTCTCTCCTTTTCCCCTGTCGCTATTTTTTCTGTCATCATTCATTATATCCTAATCCTTTCCTTTATGCAATTATGTTGCTTTTCATAGGGATATCCTGTCCACAGATAAAAGGGCTATCTCCCCATTAATGTTCCACTCTTTTTGAATAGTTCCTACTGTTCCATTTCTTACAGAATCTGCTAATACTTTTTCTAAAATAACTTCTTTGTTTCTCTCTACAATCTTCCATAATTTTTCATTCCCAGTGATTCCTATGTGAATACGATCCACCACATCAAAATCAGCGTCTTTCCTCATTGTCTGGATTTTGCTAATAACCTCATAGACAAATCCTTCCTCAATCAAATCTTCTGTCAGATTTGTATCTAGTACAACGGTTATTTTATTATCACTTTCCGAAACATATCCTTCCTTCTGACTCATCTCTATGAGTAAGTCTTCCTCTGTGAGTTCTACTTCTGTCCCGTCTGCGTGGAATTGGATTTTTCCTGTCTTCGTCAATTCATCCATTGCTTCATTTCCATCTAATTCTTCCAAATATTTTTTAATAGCCCCAAGACATTTTCCATATTTTGGTCCAACTGTTCGAAGCTGAGGTTTAAACAAATATGTGGTAAAATCTCTTACATCTTCTGTAAATATTAATTCTTTTACATTAAGTTCCTCTTTTATAATTTCCTTATAAAAAGTACTCAATGTAAAAGGCCCTTTTATATACATTGTAGAAATGGGCTGACGATTTTTTATATTAGCGCTATTTCTACATGCCCTGCCTAAGACAACAATTTCTAGCGCTCCATCCATAGACTCTTCAATTTCTTTATTAGAAAAAGCTTCCTCTGTTTCTGGAAAATCACATAAATGTATACTTTCTGGGGCTGACTTGTCCATATTCCTTACTATATTCTGATAAATCTCCTCTGTCATAAAAGGGATAAAGGGGGCTGCTGTTTTCATCAACGTGACAAGCCCTGTATATAAAGTCATATACGCATTTATTTTGTCCTGTTCCATCCCTTTTGCCCAAAAACGTTCCCTGCTCCTTCTCACATACCAATTGCTCATATTGTCTACAAATTCTTGGAGAGCCCTTGCTGCCTCTGGTATTTTATACTGTTCCAAATCTTTGTCCACTTCTAAAATTAAAGTGTTTAGCTTTTGTAAAAGCCACTTATCCATTACCTGGAGTTTATCATATTCCAATGTATATTTTGTAGGGTCAAACCCATCAATATTAGCATATAGAACAAAGAAGGCGTAAGTATTCCATAAAGTTCCCATAAATTTTCTTTGTTTTTCAACAACTGCTTTTTCATGGAAGCGGTTGGGGAGCCATGGGGCAGAATTCACATAAAAATACCATCGAATGGCATCAGCTCCATAAGTTTCCAAAGCCTGAAAGGGATCTACTGCATTTCCCTTGGATTTAGACATTTTCTGTCCCTTTTCGTCTTGTACATGTCCTAGTACAATAACATTCTCATAAGGGGCCTTATGAAAGAGAAGGGTAGACTCCGCTAAAAGGGAATAAAACCAACCCCTTGTCTGATCCACTGCCTCAGAAATAAACTGAGCTGGAAATTGAGCCTCAAACAATTCTTTGTTTTCAAAAGGATAATGATGCTGGGCAAAGGGCATGGCTCCTGAATCAAACCAGCAGTCAATAACTTCTGGAACTCTTCTCATCTCCTTTCCACATTTGGAGCATGGAATTGTCACCTGGTCAATATAAGGTCTATGAAGCTCCACCCCTTCTTCTGGATAGTTTTTACTTAACTGCTTTAGCTCTTCTCTGCTGCCAATAGAATGCATATGGCCACATTCACACTCCCAAATATTGAGAGGAGTTCCCCAATAACGGTTTCTTGAAATTCCCCAATCTTGTATATTTTCCAGCCAGTCTCCAAATCTTCCCTTTCCAATAGATTCTGGTATCCAGTGAATGGTATTGTTATTTTGAATTAGCTCTTCCTTTACTGCTGTCATTTTAATAAACCAAGACTCTCTTGCATAATAAATTAAGGGTGTCTCACATCTCCAACAAAAAGGATAACTGTGTTCAAAGGAAGGAGCATCAAAAAGGAGGCCTCTTTTTTCTAAATCAGACAAAATTTTTACATCTGCCTTTTTGCAAAATAACCCTGGCCAGTCCGTTTCCTCTGTCATCTCTCCTTTGGCATTGACAAGCTGTACAAAGGGCAAATCATAGTTTCTGCCCACATTGGCATCGTCTTCACCAAAGGCTGGAGCTATGTGAACAACCCCAGTTCCATCTGTCAGTGTCACATAAGAGTCACATGTAACATAATGAGATTTTTTGTTCTGCTTTGCACATATTTCATGGGTAAAATGGAATAATGGCTCATACTCTTTATATTCCAATTCCTTCCCTTTATGTGAGGAAATTATTTCATATTCTTCTAAAAGAACTGTCTCCAAAAGAGCTTGGGCCAAATAATAAATCATCTTGTCTTTCCCTTTTACCTTTACATAAGTCTCCTCAGGATTAACGCAAAGGGCTACATTGCTTGGCAAAGTCCAAGGTGTTGTCGTCCATGCTAAAATATAGGCGTCTTCCCCCTTTACTTTAAACCGTACTATAGCTGATTTTTCCTTCACCTCTTTATATCCCTGGGCAACCTCATGACTGGAAAGGGGAGTACCGCATCTAGGACAATAGGGTACAATTTTAAACCCTTTGTATAACAGTTCTCTTTCCCAAATTTTCTTTAAAGCCCACCACTCTGATTCAATATAGTCATCATGATATGTGACATAAGGATTATCCATGTCTGCCCAAAATCCCACAGTTCCTGAAAAATCTTCCCACATTTCTTTATACTTCCACACGCTCTCCTTACATTTGGATATAAAAGGATCCAAACCATATTGCTCTATCTGTTCCTTTCCATCTAGCCCAAGAAGATTTTCCACCTCCAGCTCCACTGGAAGCCCATGGGTGTCCCAGCCTGCCTTCCTTGGAACCATATATCCTTTCATTGTCCTGTATCTTGGTATCATATCTTTGATAACTCTTGTTAATACATGACCAATATGAGGCTTCCCATTCGCTGTGGGAGGACCATCGTAGAAGGTATAGGTTGGTCCTCCTTTTCTATTTTCCATACTTTTCTCAAATATATGGTTTTCCTTCCAAAATTTCTCTATTTCTTTTTCCCTTTGAACAAAATTCAAATCTGTTGATACTTTTTGGTACATTGCTCCTCCAATCTCCATACATTCTATAGACTATTTTTCTCCTAAGATGTCAAAAAGTCCTGTCCGTAAAAGGACAAGACTTCCACATTCTCTACCACCTGTTACAACATACTTGATACATTCTAAAAATATATTGTTCCTGATAACGGTGGAATTCCGTTGGCACCTATTTAGAATAATTTTCCGTTCAGCCCAAAGCTCCGAAGTGATATTCAACGGTTTCCTACTCGTACCAGCCTCCCACCATCGCCAGCTCGCTTCTACTTCATAAACCGCCTACTGTCTTCATCACAGCCTTTACACTCTTATTGGTGTAATTATAAAGGGGAATTCTTCTTATTGTCAAGGGAAATCCATCAATTCTTCATTGATTATTTTTCCAATTTAACGTATGATGAGAAAGTAAAAATTTTTCTGTATATAAGGGAGGATTCCTATGGACAAGTTTAAACTTAACAAAAGAGAAAAAAGCTGGGTTCTATATGATGTAGCCAACTCTGCCTTTACCTTAATTGTTACTGCTACTATCCCTATATACTTTCGAGGCCTTGCTGAAAATGCCGGCCTATCCCCTGCTTTCTCTTCTTCCCTCTGGGCATCTGTTACTGCTTTGGCTGTCTTAGCTTTAGCTGTCTTCTCCCCTATTTTAGGTGCCATGGCCGATTACCAAAATATGAAGAAAAAGCTTTTCGGATTTTTTCTAGGTCTTTCTCTTTTAGGCGTTTTTGCCTTTACTCTTACGAAAAGCTGGCTTCTTTTTCTTCCCCTATTTCTCATTGCCCGTCTAGGATTTGCAGCCTGCAATATTTTCTACGACTCTATGCTCATCGATGTTACAACCCATGAGCGCATGGATATGGTTTCTACTTTCGGATATGCATGGGGCTATATTGGAAGCTGCATCCCTTTTACAATTGGCATTTTTCTCATCCTTACTACACCCTTTGGCCTATCCTCTATGGCAGCGACTCAGATCTCCTTCCTCATTACTATTGTCTGGTGGCTTGCCCTGTCCATTCCTTTATTTAAAAATGTGAAGCAGTCTTACTTCCTGGAATCAAGGAAGGATTTTATTTCCCATTCTTTTTACAGACTTCTTCACACTTTTCAAAAATTAAAAAAGGAAAAAGGAATTCTTTATTATGTGATTGGTTACTTTTTCTATATTGACGGAGTATACACCATTATTTCCATGGCAACAACTTATGGAGGGGAAGTGGGCATTGACGATACTGCTATGATACTTGCTCTTCTCCTCACCCAGTTTGTCGCTTTCCCCTGCTCTATTTACAGTGGTAAGCTTGCAGAGAAATTTGGGACATTTAAAATGATAAAGCTTTTTATTATTATGTACATTGTCATTTGCCTATTTGGTTTCCAGCTAAGCAAGGAATGGGAGTTTTGGGCGCTGGCTGTTTTTGTTGGAATTTGTCAAGGAGGTATCCAGGCATTATCCCGCTCTCAATTTGGAAAAATGATTCCAAAGGAAGAATCCAGTGAGTACTTTGGTTTTTTTGATATATTTGGCAAATTTGCCGATTTCTTTGGCCCTCTCATTGTCGCAGTCTGCGCTTACTTCCTGGATTCTTCCCGTTATGGAATTTTAGCATTAATTTTTCTTTTTCTTATAGGCATTCTATTTTTATCAAAATCCGAAAAAATGATGGAGGAACACAAATGAGCCTTGAAAATTTAACATTATTGACCGATCTATACCAGCTTACAATGATGCAAGGATATTACAAAAACCATGAACAAAATGAGACTGTCATATTTGATATGTTTTACCGTACCAATCCTATGAACAGCGGCTACGCTATTATGGCGGGGCTGGAGCAGGTCATCCAATATATTCAAAACCTTCATTTTACAAAAGAGGATATAGAATATTTAAAAAATATCCATATTTTTGAAGAGGACTTTTTAAATTATTTAAAAAACTTTCAGTTTTCAGGAGATATATATGCCATTCCAGAAGGTACCGTTATCTTTCCAAGAGAGCCTCTCATTAAAGTTATTGCCCCTGTTATGGAAGCCCAGCTTATTGAGACTGCCATTTTAAATATTATTAATCACCAAAGCCTTGTGGCTACAAAAACTTCCCGTGTTGTATGGGCAGCCAGGGGAGATGGAATTATGGAATTTGGCCTTCGAAGAGCCCAAGGGCCAGATGCAGGACTATATGGGGCCAGGGCAGCCATGATCGCTGGCTGTATTGGCACAAGCAATGTCCTGGCAGGGCGTCTCTTCCAAGTTCCTGTCAAAGGTACCCATGCCCACAGCTGGATTATGAGTTTTCCTGATGAATATACTGCTTTTAAGCAATACGCCTCTCTTTATCCATCTGCCTGTATCTTGCTAGTGGACACATACGATACTTTAAAATCCGGGGTTCCTAACGCCATCCGGGTTTTTACGGAAATGAGAAAGGCTGGCATTCCCCTTTCCTACTATGGAATCCGCTTAGACAGCGGGGATCTGGCCTATCTTTCAAAAAAGGCAAGGGCTATGCTAGATGACGCTGGGTTTAACGATGCCATTATCTCTGCTTCCAACGACTTAGATGAATATTTAATTGACAGTTTAAAGGTGCAAGGCGCTGCCATTACTTCCTGGGGGGTGGGCACAAATATGATTACTTCAAAGGATTGGCCAGCTTTTGGAGGAGTGTACAAACTTTCTGCCATACAAGATTCCAGTGGCAATTTTATTCCCAAAATAAAGCTGTCTGAAAATACAGAAAAGGTGACAAATCCAGGAAACAAAACTATTTACCGCATTTATGAAAAAGATTCTGGAAAGATAAAAGCAGATCTTATCTGCCTTGTTGGAGAACAATTTAAGGAGGAAGAGCCCCTTATTCTCTTCGATCCTATGGAACCCTGGAAAAAGACTAAGCTTTTAGGGGGCACCTATACTATGCGGGAACTTATGACACCTATATTCCGCCAAGGAGTCTGTGTTTACCAATCCCCAAAGGTTATGGATATTCGAAATTATTGTTCCAAAGAATTAAACACCTTATGGGATGAAACAAGACGTTTTGAGAATCCTCATAAAGTCTATGTAGATTTGTCCAAAAAACTATACGAGGTTAAAATAAATCTTCTGGCAAAAATGAGTGAAGATGGTTTACAATCTTAATGTATGTAGATTTCCATTCCATAAAAAAACATTGAATAAATTTGTTAAATCTGATATGATGAACATATAAATAAAAGGAATTAACCGCTCACAAGTGATTTAGCCTTTTTAATTAAGTAGAAAATGCCGCCCTGTCACCTTCCAAAGTTTCAAGGGTGGTTTTTCTATGTAATACTATTGACTAATTAAATAAATGAAGTTCAGTAGTGCAATCAAAAATATTCCGAACTGCATCACGTCTGAAAGACTGCATTTGTTCTTCATAAGCACCACCTCCAATTCTTATATAGAATAAGGCCAGTATCGCCTCATAATACGACAAATTCCTTATATTGGGGAATATAGCATAATTTTCCTAGAATGTCAAGCACTATACCATATATTCTCTTCTTTATTGTAAACTTTATTGAAATTTATATCTGTCCTTAAGATTTAGCATTATACCTCTTTTTAAATAGTTAAGGAAGACAATTTCAGGATAAAGGGATCTTCCAAAGAAAACACAAAGGCGCTAATCGCCGGCCTAGGGCTGCTCCTACATGCCAAGCATACCAGTCGGCATAAAAGTGAAAAGCCTGTAATACTCAACATCCTCCATACCCTCAAAACTAATGATATATAATTTTTCCAAGTCTGTAAAGCCGGTTTCCCATAGTTAAAGATATTGCTATCTGTATCAATCAATTTTGCCTATAAAGCGGTAATAAATTTCTACTTCCTGTTCCCTGCTCCTGTCCTCATACATTTTCACAAGCAGGGGGGCAAGCTCCCTTTTCCGCTTCTCCGCTTTCTTCAATTCGGACACCGCCCCTGTTTTCTCGGCTTTATGACCGCCCTGCCGACAACTGAGGATTTTATCTCCTATGCGTCGGTGTATATGACAAGTTTCCTTTATTACCTCGATTATGATTCGCTTGACGAAGATACCCGTAGCCTGTACCGTCAAGGCATTTACGCTTTCGGCGGAATATCCCCGACTTACCGGATAGCGCTTGAAAAAAATTTGCCCGTCATTGTATGGGATTTCCATTCACTGCTCGTTATGGTGCAGATGTATTTCTCCTTTATGCTCACGGATAAGGGCAGCGATATGCGTATGTGCAAACACTGTAAAAAAGCCTTTATCGCAAGCAGGAAGGGAAATGAATTTTGCAACCCGCAATGTAAGAACCAGTTTAACGTCTATAAATTAAGGGAAAAGAAAAAGGGGAATAAATAAGTTTTTGAAAATGCATCTTGCAAAACTCTGTCGCTATGGTAGAATATATACGGGTGTTACCAAAACGGGTAGCGGTTCGCCTTTTGCCAAAATGAGTACATTTTGAGAACTTCCAGTACCGGAGGAGGGGATACATATGGAAAATAAAGTGAAAGGTAAGCACTATTGGTGTTCGGAATTATTTTGGAGCTTGTCGGTATTGTAGTGGCGGTGATCAGCATCATCGTCACTGTGATCAGCATCCAGCAGACCAGAAGAAATAAAAGACATCAAAAAAGCAACCGCCCTGACCAAAGTTAGGTTGCTTTTTTTATAACCATATAACTGAGGCGAACCGTTGCTTCAAGGTAACGCCTTTTCTATAAACTATCTTATCACTTATCAGCGCTTCCGTCAATAAATTTTTCCTGTACAATCCCTCATTGGTATTTCTAATGCAATGGGGGAACTTTGAAGCGGCCCCAAAAAGTCGGACAATTTAAAGCTGCAAAGCCCGCTTGAATTCTATATTGAACAGGGCTTAATTCACCCCATTTTGCTTTCATCCGGTTATGGCTGTAATATTCCAGATAGAGTTCCTGTTCTGTCTAGAATTCTTCAAATGAGCAGAATTCCTGTAAATATAGTCATTCGGATTTTCATAATCCAAAGAAGTTCTCCATGACCGCATGTTCTAGACAATTCCCCTCTCGGGACATACTTTGCCCAATCCCTTTATCGGAGAGCCTTTTTTGATAATGGGCATTTTGATACTGCCCTCCCTGATCAGAATGAAAGATCAAGCCAGTATCGTCTGGAAGCTTCTCAAATGCCTTATCCAGCATCTTCGTAATCCGCTCAAAATTTGCCTGATTTCGCCATGATACATATCCAGAATCGGAGATAAATATAGTGTTCGACCGAATAAGGAAAACTCGGTGATGTCAGTTGTCCATTTTTGATTCGGTTTTTCCCCATGGAAATCCCTGCTTAGCAGATTTGGGGCTGTTTTTCCAGCTTCTCCACGATAAGAACGATATTTTTTCATCCTTACCATACACTTCAATCCCAACTCTTTCATTAGTTTCTGCACGGTTTTATGGTTCAAAATATATCCACGGTTACGCAGTTCCATTAAAATCCGACGGTATCCATAACGCCCCTGATTTTCTTTATAGATTGCTGTGATTTCTGATTTTTCAAGCTCATACTTATCTTTAGACTGCGCTTTCTTGCAATGGTAGTCATATGCGCTTCTCGGAGTGTCCGTAAGTTTCCGTAAAGCCTTATTTGGGGCTTAATTTTTTGTCAAATTTTTCTTTTTATTATTTAGTAATATTTAGTGATATATGATATACTTATTACAAAAGTGATTTTTATGAGAGTTACTACATCCAAATCCAAAAACTCAGAATCATTTTATATTACAAAGTCCTATACGAACGCCCAAGGGAAAAGCACTTTAAAAACAATACGCAAACTAGGAACATTGGCTGAACTTTCCAAACGCCTGAACACTGGACTTATGCCAAGACTTTGGACACAAAAAGTTGAGAATTTATGCTGCTTTTTTGAGTTCCACATCCTCCTTCTGCTGTGGTGTCATGTAACCAATAGCGCTATGGATTCTTTTTCGGTTATACCAGCTCTCTATGTACTCAAAGATTGCCCTGCGTACTTGCGTTGAATCCTGATAGGTATGAAGATAGATTTCTTCTTTTTTCAGTATAGAATGGAAGGATTCTATACAGACATTATCATATGGATTCCCTTTACGGCTGAATGAATGCAGGACTCCTTTGCTAGTTAAGTATTTTTCAAATATCTGACTTGTATACTGGCTTCCAAGGTCACTGTGCAGAATGATTCCTTTTGTATCCCTGACATGCAGACATGCATTCTTTACCGCCCTTGCGGCCAGTTCTGCTGTCATGGATGTGCCATAGGCATACCCGATGATCTTGCGGCTGCACAGAGCCATAACGGATGCCAGATAGGTTCATCCTTCTTTCTGCACATAAAGATAAGTGATGTCAGTACACCATTTCTGATGAATGGTTTCTGTTTCAAAATCTCGTTTTAAGAGATTTACCTTGCCATCCGCAACTCTGCCATGGCTAGCATGGTGATTGTCCTTCTTTACGACAACAGAGCGCAGTCCCTGTTCTGCCATATTCCTCTGGACACGCTTTATGCTGCAGGAAGTCCCTCCGGCATTCAGGGCACAGCATATTTTTAAAGCCCCATACCGTTGCTTGGAATCGTTGTAGGCCTGTTTCACTTTTTTGCTGATTGCTCATATTCCTTCTGCCTGTTTGAAGGTACACGAACCAGGGCCTTATAATAAGCGCTTCTTGGGAATTTCAGAGCGCTGCAAATCTGGGATACGGTGTAACAGGTTAAAGTATTCTGGGTAAAAGTCACCATCTCGGTTATTGTTCTTTTGCGAATAGGGCGGTCGCTTTTTTTAATATTTCGTTTTCAATCTTAAGGCACTGCCTTTCTTTCTGCAAAGTATTAAATTCCTTAAGTGTAACCGTTTCATTGTCAGATATTTTAACTGGGGAAAGCTGCTTTACCCAGCCGCTGATGGTACTCCGATTTACGCCATATTCACATTCCAGCTGTGGATACGAGATCCCCCGCCATTGGACAAGTCTACCATTTGCTGTTTAAATTCCGGAGTATAAGATTTTTGGTTTTTTGCCATGCCTCACATCTCCTTTGCTCTTTCATTTGATAGTATAGGTTGTTCAACTTTTCTTGTCCACACTTATACACTAGCGCCACTCTTTTATAACAAAGTTTATCGAAATTTATATTGAAACATGATATAATTTATATGTCAGGTGACAACCTGTGGGTTGAAATAATAATGTTTTGAATAAGGAAGATGAAGATAAAGAAGAAATTACTATTCAATAAAAATAGTAAATCTTCTTTATTTTTTCAATCACTTATTCCAGTCTTATAGCAGTTCTTTATAAATCAAACTAAGGAAGACACAAAAAAATATTCCCACAAAAAACAATATCCATAAAACATTGCTTCCTGTAGGAATATTCCTATTCTAAGTTGAAACAGTCTAAATAGGGCATTCTTTGACATTCCCTTTTCTACTTTACTGTTCCATCTGCCTTCCCAAAAATCCTGCGGCAGACATGACTAATTTTTTCTCAACTTCGCCTAGTTTGTCCTTTTCATCTTTTCCCATAAGGACAACAGCCCCAATGGCGTCTCCCTCGCTTATAATTGGGGAAATCGCTTCCCAGGCATAGTCTTCTGTATCATTGTCCATAATTTCCACATAGCCTCTTTCCTCTTTTGAGGCTAATATTGTATTCCTCTCTTCCACAAGGGACTCTAGTTTTCTACTTATAGGCTTTCCTACATAGTTCTTTCCCCCTCCTGCCGCTGCAATAAACTGATCCCTGTCTGCAATGCAAACCATATGTCCGCTTGTCTGAGCAAGACTTTCCGCATATTGTTTTGCAAAAGCTCCAATCTCTCCAATGGGAGAATATTTTTTTAATATAATTTCCCCTTCTCTGTCTGTAAAAATCTCCAGGGGATCTCCTTCTCGAATTCTTAAAGTTCTTCTTATTTCCTTAGGCACTACCACTCTTCCCAAATCATCTATTCTTCTTACAATTCCTGTTGCTTTCATCCTTTTTCCTCCATGCTCGTCATTGATGTTTTCAATTTTTGTTATTTATGGAAATAGTGTTTGTAGGATTAGGAAATTTATTCATAAAAAACCTTTTTACCCTCTTAGGGAAATACTGCCATCTAAAAGACAAGAAGAATCTTCATGCTTTGGAGTATTTTTGGTATAAGCTCCAAAGATTCTGCCTCAAAATTTTCCATTGTTTCTCTTGTTGCATTTTTTCCTTCTTCATAAATAAAATAAGGCTTCTTGCTCCCTTTAAACGTAAGTTTTCCCCCATATTGTTCCAAAAGTGCGCTCATATGTTCTGGATTTAGTTTTGCTTTTTCAAAAATAGAGAACTTAAGAAATTTTTTCTTCCCCTCCACCTCTGTCACATATACTTTATGGGCTAGTATTCGAATTCTGGAAATATCAATTAAATTGGTGACCGATTTAGGAACAGGGCCAAAACGGTCCAATAACTCTTCTGATATATCTTCTGCCTCTGCCTCCGTCTCTATCCCTGCAATTCTTTTATAAATATCTAGTTTTAATGCTTCATTTTTTACATAAGTATCTGGAATATAAGCGTCCACATTCATTTCCACACTCGTCTCAAAGCTCTCTTCTTCCTGACTTCCCTTTTGCCTTTTAATTGCCTCATCTAACATTTTACAGTACAAATCATAGCCAACTGCCTCCATATGCCCATGTTGTTTTTGTCCTAAAATATTACCAGCCCCTCGGATTTCCAAATCTTTCATAGCAATTTTAAAGCCACTGCCAAACTCTGTATATTCTTTAATTGCCTGAAGTCTCTTCTCCGCTATCTCTTTTAACATTTTATCTCTTTTGTACATTAAAAATGCATAAGCTGTCCTATTTGTACGTCCCACCCTTCCTCTTAACTGGTAAAGCTGGGATAGTCCCATATTATCTGAATCATGGATAATGATAGTATTCACATTGGAAATGTCCAGACCTGTCTCAATAATTGTTGTAGACACTAAAACGTCAATCTCCCCTTCAATAAAATGATACATTGCCTTTTCCAATTCTCTTTCTTTCATCTGACCATGAACAAAAGATACGCTGGCTTCTGGTACAAGCTCCTGGATAAAGGCTGCTATATCTCCAATATTATGCACTCTATTATAAACATAATATACCTGTCCATTCCTAGCCAGCTCTCTGTGAACCGCCTCCCTTATCATCTCTTCATTATATTCCATTACAAAAGTCTGAATAGGCATCCGATCCATGGGCGGTTCCTCCAGTACACTCATGGATCTTATGCCAATGAGACTCATATGAAGAGTTCTTGGAATGGGAGTTGCCGTTAAGGTTAAAACGTCAATATTTTCTTTTAACTTTTTCATCTTTTCTTTATGGCTGACTCCAAACCGCTGTTCCTCATCAATAATTAGCAATCCTAAGTCTTTAAAACCAACATCCTGTGATAAGATTCTATGAGTTCCAATGACAATATCCACCACTCCTTTTTTTAGCTCCTCAATGATGTTTTTCTGCTGGGCAGCTGTTCGGAACCTGCAGAGCATGTCAATCCGTATTGGATAATCCTTCATCCTTTGAACAAAAGTATTGTAATGCTGCTGAGCCAAAATAGTTGTAGGGACTAGATAAGCCACTTGTTTTCCATCTTGAACTGCCTTGAAAGCCGCCCTTATGGCAATTTCCGTCTTCCCGTATCCTACATCTCCACAAATAAGCCGATCCATAATCACAGGACTTTCCATGTCTTTTTTTGTAGATTCAATTGCTGCCAGTTGATCCTCTGTCTCTTCATAGGGAAACATTTCTTCAAACTCTTTCTGCCAGACTGTATCTTTGCTAAATTCAAATCCCTTCCTATCTCTTCTAACAGCATAAAGTTCCACCAAATCTTTGGCAATTCCTTCTACTGCCCCTCTTACTCTTGCTTTTGTCCGGGTCCATTCCACGCTTCCTAACTTATTCAGCCTTGGTTTTTTGGCATCCTTTGAGGCATATTTTTGTATGACAGATAGCCCTGTAGCTAAAATATATAAATTCCCTCCATCTCTGTATTCAATTTTCATATAATCCTTTGTTACTTTTTCTACTTCTATCTTTTCAATTCCTTTGTAAATGCCTAGCCCATGGTTCTCGTGGACTACGTAATCCCCTACAGATAATTCTGTAAAACTTTGAATTTTTTGCCCTTCATAAGCCTTTTTCTTCTTTTTCTTTTTTCTAACACCAAAAATATCACTTTCTGATATAACGGCAAATTTTACAAGGGGGTATTCATATCCTTTTAATATTTTCCCCCAACTAACCATAATCTCTCCTTGTTTTACCTGACTGTCTAAATTCTCTGTATAAAAGCTGTTCAACCCATCATCCCTTAAATCTTCAGCCAGCCGTTTTGCTCTTGTCCTAGAAGGAGAAAAAAGCAGCACTTGATAACCATTTTTTTTATAGTTCTTTAAATCCTTCACCAGACTTTCAAAACTATTATTATAAGAATTAATGGATCTTGCCATTATCTGAAATTTTTCAGCAGGCTTAAAAAACATATGCTTTACTTCCATTGTGGACAGAGTAACCCCATGATATTGGGAAAAAACAGACATCACCTGCTCACAACTTCGAAGGACGTCCATCTGTCTTGGTAAAAGGTATCCTTTTTCCAAGCGATGGCTCATACTCTCTCTAAATTCTGTTTCAACAGCAGCTCCTTTTTCCATCATCCTTCCCGGCTCGTCTAAAAAAATCACAGTGTCTTCTTTTTCAAAATAATCCATAAGGCTGACAGAATTTTGGCAAAAATAAGGAAGAAACCCAGCTAGATTTCTGTAACTATAGCACTCCAAAATATCATCCTTTAGCTCCTTTATAAGAGTTTTTAACCGGTATGCTTCTTCCGTCTTAAATTCTTTGCGAAAAGTCTCCTGTATTTTATTTCCGTCATTTTCTATTTCTTTGATTCCTTCCTTTATTTCTTCCTTACTTAAAAGAACTTCTAGTGCAGGAAAAATTGTAATTTTCGTCAGCTGATCCATAGATCTTTGGCTTTCTACATCAAAAATTCTTATAGACTCTATCTCTTCTCCCCATAGCTCAATTCTATAGGGCATTTCTTCTGTTAAAGGGAAAATGTCAATAATTCCCCCTCTTATTGCAAACTGTCCTGTCATCTCTACTTGATGACTTTTTTCATATCCTAAATGAACGAGTTTTGACGCCAGCGCTGTAGAGTCTATCTCTTCTCCCTTTTGAATGAGGATGCTTCTTTCTAAAAACCGCTCTTTAGGCATAATGCTGTCCATGAAAGCGTCTATTGTTGTAATGAGAGTAAACTCTTCCCGCTCAAGCATAGATTTTATACAGGATAGACGTTTTTCCGTCAAATAATTTCCTTGAATATCCGCTTGAAAGAAAATAAAGTCTTTTGAGGGATAGAGGAGAGCTTTTTTATCAAATATTTCATAATCTTCATACAGTTCTTTTGCTTTTAATTCACTGAAAGTAACGATGATTTTTCTTTTAAAACCACCGCTTAAACCATAAACCATATGAAGTTTCTGTGAGTCTATACATCCGCTCAGCTCTACAATTCCCTTCCCCTTCAACAATGCAGCCTGAATTTTTTCATACTCCCCTGACTCTTTTAAAGGGCTTAAAAAGGCCTCCATAATGCCGCCCTGCTCCTTTCTTAATTCTTCATGGATTGATTATAGTCATTCATAGCCTTTTGAATATTATCACTTATAAGACATTTCACCGCTTCATAAACTCTCTTCACACAAAGATCCATGTTCTCTCTCTCTTCTTTTGAAAAATATCCTAGCACATAATCTGCAAGATCGTAACCCTTTGGCTTCTCACCTATCCCTATTTTAATTCTTATAAACTCATCTGTACATAGATTGTTTATTATACTTTTTATTCCATTATGCCCCCCTGCGCTTCCCTTTGCCCGAATACGCAGCTGTCCTGGCTTTAGGCTAATATCATCATAAAGGACAATGAGCCCCTCCCTTGGCACTATTTTATAATAATGGATCATATCACCAATGCTCTCCCCACTTAGATTCATATAAGTCTGAGGCTTGGCCAAAATAAGCTTTTCTCCTTCTAAATACCCTTTTCCTATTAATGCCCTATGCTTCTTTGTCCCAACATCTACACCAAGCTCCCTAGCTATATAATCAATGGCATCAAAGCCTATGTTATGACGGGTATTTCTATATTCTCTTGTGGGATTTCCCAAACCTGTTATAATGTACATGTTTCTAGCCTTTTTAGGCATCCTTTCATATATTGATATTGAATAAATATTTTACTTTATTTCATATAATTATTCAATAGTATGAAGGAAATAAGGAAACATTGGTACATACAGACAAATGGACGTAAGACATCTCATTGTCTTACGTCCATGAATACCTTCTTAACTTATCCTTCCACTTCATCGGAAGCTTCTGACAAAGCCTTCTCATATGCATCTAAAATAATTTTTTGTATCAGTTCTCTTGTTTGAGAATTAATAGGATGGGCAATATCCCTGTATTCTCCGTCGGAAGCTTTTCTACTCGGCATTGCTATGAATAAACCCTTCTCTCCCTCTATTACTTTGATGTCATGCACTACAAATTCGTCATCGATGGTTATCGAAACAACTGCCTTCATTTTTCCTTCCTTTGCAATTTTACGTACTCTTACATCTGTTATATTCATGGCACTTCCCTTCCCGGTAAACACAACTTTATCCGACATGTATTTTCATTTATTTTTAAACTATATATCTTTCATTTTTCTCAAGTACTATTTTAACTCCGTCTTCTCCCCGATGATACGAATTAGCCCGAATAGTGTCCCTGCTCTCTACAATGCAGTTCTCTATATGGGTATTGTCTCCTATATAAACATCATTTAATATAATAGAATTCTTTATATAACAATTATTACCAATAAATACTTTCTTAAATACAATAGAATCCTCTACTGTTCCGTTGATAATACATCCACTGGAAATTAAACTATTTTTTACGCTGACCCCAACATTATACTTTGCAGGGGGCAAGTCATCTACCTTAGAATATACATCAGGATACTGGTGGAAAAAGTAATCCCTAATTTCTGGCTTTAGGAAATCTTTATTCGTTCTGAAATAGTCTTCTACAGTAGCAATGTTACTCCAATATTCTTTAATTTTATAACCATAAATGCGCCTTAAGCTTCTATAACGGATTAAAATGTCGCTGACAAAGTCAAATCTTCCCTCCTCAGCACACTTTTCTATTAATTCAATAAGCTGTCTTCTTCGTATAACGTAAATTCCACATGAAACTGTATTGGATCTTGCCACTACTGGCTTTTCTTCAAACTCTTCAATACGACAGTCCTCGTTCATCTTCAGTGTACCAAACCGCTCAATATCCATCTGGGATGGCATTTCCTTACATACAACGGTAATATCCGCCTTTTTTTGTACATGGTATTCTAACACTTTATTATAATCCATCTTATAGATACCGTCTCCAGAGGCTATGACAACATAAGGTTCATGGCTGCTCCTTAGAAAAGATATGTTTTGGTAAATGGCGTCTGCCGTACCTCTGTACCAGGAGCTATTTTTTAAGGTCACTGTTGGAGTGAAAACGTAGAGCCCCCCTTGTTTACGGCCAAAATCCCACCACTTTGACGAACTAAGATGTTCGTTTAAACTCCTTGCATTATATTGTGTAAAGACTGCTACTCTTTGTATATGAGAATTGGTCATATTACTTAATGAAAAATCAATGCTTCGGTAACTGCCTGCTATTGGCATGGCCGCTATTGCTCTTTTCTGAGACAGTTCCCTCATTCTGTGGCTATTTCCTCCTGCTAGTATAATTCCTATCGCTTTCATTATTTCTCACCTACCTTAATTAATGATTTTCCACTTGCCAGCATTTGGTTATGGTAGTCTTTTTCTATTGTTTTCCCAAATACAACTGTATTCTTTCCTATTTTAATCTTTTCAGGAATATAGGAATGTTCTCCTATTGTAGCCAATCCACTGTTATAAATACTTGGATCTGTCTCATTTGGCGCTTCCTCTCCCACACCTACTTCCACTCCATTGGCAATCTCCACATTCTCAGCGACAATTGCCTTGTCCAAGCGGCATCCTTCTCCTATTTGGGTTTCATTCATAATAATGGAGTCTCGTACAATACTGTTCTTTCCAATAACTACCCCACATCCAATGATAGAATTGTATACCTTCCCATAGATAGAAGCTCCTTCTCCTATTATACTTCTCTCAACCTCACTATCTGATGATATGTATTGAGGGGGAAGAGCTTCACTCTTTGTATAAATTTTCCAATACTCTTCATATAAATTAAACTCTGGAACTATATTAATTAACTCCATATTTGCTTCCCAATAGGAGCTTAAGGTTCCTACATCCTTCCAATATCCGTTGTATTCATATGCAAAGAGTCTTTCTCCTTTTTCAAAACAGTAGGGAATAATATGCTTCCCAAAATCCAAGTTTGCCTGATGAGCCTTTGCAAGCAGAGCTTCCCTTAACACCTTCCAGCTGAATATATAAATACCCATGGACGCCAAATTGCTTCGGGGATTTTCTGGTTTTTCCTCAAAATCATTAATACGCTTGTCCTCATCTGTAATAACAATTCCAAACCGTTTTGCTTCTTCCTTTGGAACAGGCATGGCGGCAATGGTAACAGCTGCATCATTTTCTTTATGAAAGTTTAACATAACCTCATAATCCATCTTATAAATATGATCGCCTGAGAGAATAAGAATATATTCTGGATGAAAAGTATCCATATAATCTATATTTTGGTAAATAGCATTTGCTGTGCCTGTATACCACTCACTGTTCACACTTTTCTCATAAGGTGGAAGTACGGTTACGCCGCCAATGTTTCGATCCAAATCCCATGGTATGCCAATGCCAATATGGGTATTCAATCTCAACGGCTGATATTGGGTAAGCACACCTACTGTATCCACCCCTGAATTAATACAATTACTTAACGGAAAATCAATAATTCTATACTTTCCACCAAAAGATACTGCCGGTTTGGCAACCTTTGAAGTTAACACTCCAAGCCGGCTTCCTTGCCCTCCGGCAAGCAACATGGCAATCATCTCTTTCTTTATCATGGTATCACCTCTTGTTGTTCGTATTATTTTTATTTATTATAACACACTTTCATAGAATTGTGGTCTTTTTTACAATATTTTTTTCATATCATTTTATATTTTACTGCATATTAACGAATGCTTTATAATATTGCCTTTTCACATTTTGTATATTTGTCAGTTTTGCACAATAAAATTCTTATATTTTCTATATTTATACATAAAATATATTGTCTTATTCCTATTATTCCTGATTGGTTTTTTTTGGATATATGGGTATAATATTTTAATAGTATAAATTATAAAATTAATAAATAAAAGGAACGGAAGTGTCATTATGTATCAAATTGATTTTCATCACCCTATTCACATTCATTTTATTGGCATTGGCGGTATAAGCATGAGCGGACTTGCAGAAATATTATTGGAAGACGGGTTTCCTGTTTCAGGTTCCGATTCAAGTAAGTCTCCCTTAACAGAACACCTAGAAAAAAAGGGAGCTGTTATATTTTATGGACAAAGAGCTTCGAATATTCACGATAATGTGGATTTAGTTGTATATACTGCCGCAATACAAAAAAATAATCCTGAATATGAGGAGGCTTTGCGCCGCAGCCTTCCTACTATGACAAGAGCCCAGCTCCTTGGGGAAATTATGAAAAAATATGAAACTCCCATTGCTGTATCTGGCACCCATGGCAAAACTACAACTACTTCTATGATTTCTCAGATTTTACTTGAAGAAAATTTAGACCCTACCCTTTCCATTGGAGGCATCTTACATTCCATTGGCAGTAACAGTAGAGTTGGCCATTCCTCTTATTTTGTCACAGAAGCATGTGAATATACAAATAGTTTCTTAAGTTTTTTCCCAAAGATAGGGATCATTCTTAATATAGAAGAAGATCATATGGACTTTTTTGAAAACATTGATCAAATTCGAGACTCTTTTCATCAATTTGCTTCCCTTCTCCCAAAAGAGGGCCTACTCATTATAAATAAGGAAATCCTTCAATGGGAAAATATTGCAGCTGGGCTTCCTTGCCCAGTTGTTACCTTTGGATTTGATGAAGATTGCGACTACTTTGCAACAAATATTTCTTTTGATTCTATGGCAAAACCTTCCTTTGATCTATCTTCTCATGGATCCATTGTGCCTTTTACGCTAAATGTACCAGGCAAACATAATATTTCCAATGCTTTAGCCTCCATTGCCCTAGCAAGGGAACTCCATATTTCCTATGATTCTATTCAAAAAGCCCTACTTCATTTTTCAGGAACAAATCGTAGATTTGAATGGAAGGGAAAAGTAGGTCAGGTTTCTATCATTGATGATTATGCCCATCATCCTACGGAAATACGGGCTACTTTATCTGCTGCTCTCCAC